>DATFYV010000020.1:0-8805 GCA_035314845.1 Candidatus Acidiferrum sp. | reverse complement strand
CGCACAAACCCCATCTCGACCGTCGCTCCGCATTGCCGCTTGGACCGTAGCATGTTGTGTCTTTTTGGCGTCGTTGCTGATAGCCGGATGCGGCGCACCCGGGGAACCCACACCTCCTTCTCCGCCCATCCCTGAGGCCATCGCGGATTTGACCGCCGAGCAAGTAGGCGATGGGGCACTGCTGACCTTCACACTGCCCGGCAAAAGCGTTGCCAAGCAACGGCTGACACAAACTCCGACGTGCGACATCTTTCGCGGCGCGCTCAGAGCGGACGGCTCGCCCGACCCAAAGACCTTCCGCATGGTGTACACCATTCCCGGCGCTTTGGTTGCAAGTTACGTAATTGAGAAGCACGTGAAATTTCTCGACCCTATTGCTCCGGAGGAAGTTAGAGCCCATGCGGGCGGAAAGGTGGCGTACCTAGTGCGCACGTGGGTCTCGCCGAAAAAATCTTCTCCGGATTCCAACATCGTCCTGCTGGCGCTCGTTTCCGTCCCGCAGCCCATTTCTGGCGTGGAAGCGCGCGTCACCGAAAGCGCCATCGAGCTGCGTTGGACGGCCCCGGTGCAAGCCTCCGGCGGCGCAGCCCTCGGCGATTTCAGTTACCGGCTATATCGCGGACAATTAGATAGTTCGTTGGACCCTGCGGCCATGGAAGCTGCGTTAAAGGATTTGGTGCATGCCAGGTGGAAAGTGCCGCTGGCACTATTGGCATCACCGGCGGACAACAGCTACCGCGACACGGATTTCGAATTCGACAAAACTTACGTGTACGTGGCACGTTCCGCGGTGCCGGCGAATGGCGGCATCGTGGAATCCGCGGATTCCGCGCCCGCGGTCGTCATGCCGAAAGATACGTTCCCCCCGTCGCCGCCGCAGGGCGTGGTTGGGGCGGTGATCACGGAAAACGGTACGCCTTCGCCGGTGGTTGATCTATCGTGGTCGATCAGCCCGGAGAGCGATCTGGCCGGCTACCGCGTGTATCGCAGCGAACGGGAAGGTACGCGCGGCGATAGCATTCAACCGGGGCTCGTGGCGACGCCTGCGATCCGCGATACCGCCGTGCAACCCGGACATCGCTACTGGTACACCGTGACGGCCGTGGACCGCGCCGGAAATGAAAGCGCCGCGAGCACACCGGCGGTGGTCGAAATTCCGCAGCCTGGTTCGTGATTGGCTGCACGCCGCGCAGCTTGCGAATAGCACTCGGAGGAGCTCACCCTGTGGGTGTAAATCTGTGCCACAAAAACCACATCGTGTAAGCTGGGGCTGATATGAAATTTTGCCGCTTCCTCGCATCGCAAGAGACAACGCCCGCAACCTCCGTGGCGCTCTTTGGCGCGATCGAAGGCCAGTGCGTGCATGAAATCTCCGGTCCGCCGTGGGGAGAGTGGCGGCGCGGCGAACATTCTTGGGACCTCGCTGACGTGAGCTTGGCCGCGCCGGTGCAACCACGCAAAATCGTGTGCGTGGGGAAAAACTATGCGGCGCACGCCGCCGAGCTGGGCACGGAGGTCCCCAAGGAGCCGCTTATCTTCTTGAAGCCTTCCACGGCGCTGATCGGCCCGGGCGAAGACATTGTGCTTACGAAATACTCGCAACGCGTGGAACACGAAGGCGAACTGGCTATGGTTATCGGCCGCCGCTGCTCCCACCTGACGGATGACGAGAGCGCGCTTTCTTACGTTCTAGGTTACAGCTGTCTGAACGACGTGACGGCGCGCGACCTGCAGAAAAGCGACGTGCAGTTCACGCGGGCTAAGAGCTTCGATACGTTTTGTCCTGTCGGCCCACACATCGAAACGGAACTGGATCCCCGCGATGTGCTGGTGCAGACCTACGTCAACGGCCAGCAGCGCCAGTCCGGCAACACATCGCTGATGGTCTACTCCTGCGAGTTTCTGGTGCGCTGGATTTCCCGCATGATGACGCTGGAACCAGGCGATGTGATCGCCACGGGCACGCCAGCCGGAGTCGGCCCTCTGCTTCCCGGCGACCAAGTGGAGGTGCGCGTCGCCGGTATTGGCGTGTTGCGCAACCCGGTGCATGCTCCGCGCGCGTAGTTTCATTAACCTCCGCCGGTTTCGGTAAAATACCAGTCGTATCGAATGGGGTATTCGCGTTGCACGCTTTGCTAGCCGATTGGAAATTGACCCTGGCGATGGCCGCCGGAACTCTTGCCGCGATCGCCATGGTGGTATACGCATTTTTTCGCCCCGCCGTGGACATGCTGGAAGCGGAGCGCAAAAGGCGCTTGCATCTGAATCAGATCGGGCGCATCGCTGAGGGCCAAGTGGTGGAACTCGCGGAGCATCCTCCCGAGCCGCAACAGGCACGCAAGGGATTTCTTGGCTCCGGTTCGCGGCCGCTCGCGGATAATCGTCCGCGCCATCTGGTTTCCTACACTTACGCCATTTCCGGTGTGACTTATCACACGGCGCAGGACATTACGGGTCTCGAAGGACAGATTCGCTTCGAGCGCCTGGTCGCGGGACAGCCCGCCAGCGTCAAGTACGATCCCTCCAATCCCAGCGATTCGATTCTCGTAGCCGACGATTGGTCTGGGTTGCGCTGAGCACGATGTTCATAGCGGCTTCCACGTCTGCTTTTGCGCCTGCTTGCGCTATGCTTCGTTACGCGGAAAAGAGCGCCCTTCCGCTGCTTCCATGAAAAAGGTCTTGGCCTCGTTTTTCACCATTATTTTGGTCGTCGCCATCACCCTGGCGGCCATCTTTTTGCTGGTACGCGCCACCTTGTACGTGACGGCTATCGCCTCCCCCTTGGGCCGCGCCGGCGCGATTGTGGCCGAGTTGGTCCTCGGCGTAGTCTTGCTCCTCGGCACGGTGTGGGTAGCAACGCATTTGGCGGTGCGCATATTTTCCACCAAGGAATCGAACGGCCAGCAGTCCCTTGGAGCTGCCGAATCCAAACAACTAAATCCTCACGGAGAATCTCTTGGCTGAGAACGAACTCGACCACCCGGCTGCGCGAAATCACCTTGATCGCATGGAAGAACTGCGGCGCATGTCCGTGGAGGCGGAGGCCGGAGGCGGCGCGGAACGCCGGGAGCGCGAACATCAAGCCGGCAAGCTGACGGCTCGCGAGCGCATTCAGCTGTTGCTGGACGACAACTCCTTCGAGGAACTGGACAAATTCGTTCGTCACCGTTGCAGCGATTTCGGCATGCCCGAGCAGCGCCCCGCCGGCGACGGATTTGTGACGGGCTTCGGCCGAATCCATGGCCGCCTGGTGTACGTCTTTGCGCAGGACTTTACCGTGTTTGGCGGTTCGCTCTCGGAAACCAACGCGCTGAAAATTTGCAAGATCATGGATCTGGCCATGCGCTCCGGCGCTCCGGTGATCGGCTTGAACGATTCCGGAGGCGCGCGCATTCAGGAGGGCGTGGCTTCGCTGGCAGGCTACGCGGATATTTTTCTGCGTAACACGCTGGCCAGTGGAGTGATACCGCAGATTAGCGCCATCATGGGTCCCTGCGCGGGCGGCGCCGTCTATTCGCCGGCAATTACTGATTTTATTTTCATGACCCGCGATACCTCCTACATGTTCGTGACCGGACCCGACGTCATTAAAACGGTGACCCACGAAGAAGTCAGCAAGCAGGAACTCGGCGGCGCCATGACCCACAATGAAAAGAGCGGCGTGGCCCACTTCATTTCCCGCGATGACGCCGATTGCCTGGCCATGATCCGCGAGTTGTTGAGCTTTCTGCCGTCTAATAATCTCGAAGATCCCCCTCGTCGTGCTTGCCCCGAATCCCCCGATCGCCGCAACGAAGCGCTGAGCACTGTGGTCCCCGACGATCCGCAAAAACCCTACGACATGAAGGACGTAATTCACGGTGTCGTCGACGATGGCTATTTTTTTGAGGTTCACGAATATTTCGCCAAGAATATCGTCGTTGGTTTCGCGCGCCTGGATGGTCGCCCCGTGGGCATCGTAGCCAATCAGCCAGCTTTTCTCGCCGGCGTACTGGACATCAACGCTTCTGTGAAGGGTGCGCGCTTCGTGCGCTTCTGCGACGCCTTTAACATTCCACTGATCACCTTCGAAGATGTGCCGGGCTTCCTCCCGGGGACGGTGCAAGAATGGGGCGGCATCATCAAACACGGAGCAAAGCTATTGTTCGCCTTCGCGGAAGCCACCGTTCCAAAAATTACGGTGATCACCCGCAAAGCCTACGGCGGAGCCTATTGCGTCATGGCGTCCAAGCACATTCGCACCGATGCAAATTTTGCCTGGCCCGGCGCGGAGATTGCCGTGATGGGCCCGGAAGGCGCGGTTAACATCGTCTACAAACGCGAACTGGACAAGACGCCCGACCAAGACCGCGCCGCATTGCGCCAGGAAAAGATCGCGGAATTTCGCGAGCGCTTCGCCAACCCCTTCGTCGCCGCGGAGCGCGGTTACATCGATGCCGTGATCGAACCCGCAGAAACCCGCGGCAAGCTCATCACCGCGCTGCGTGCCCTCGAAAATAAACGCGACACCAACCCACGTAAAAAGCACGGAAATATCCCGCTGTAACGCAGCACTCGTTAAGCAAAGTCTAATGTTACGCCGCTCCTGGCAGGAGGAATCTGTTTCCCCCGCGCCCGTAAATGCTCTGGGATCCAGCCGGAATTTTATCTCCCCACTAAGGGTTCTGGCGGATGTGACGATAACTCTCAACGAGGGGCCGGCCACTGCTTTGGTATCCCGAATGCTCTCTCGTACCGAGTAGTCACTCCCATCGTTGGTTGCACCTATGCCCGGATATCGCAAGGAGGCCTCGTGCCCGTACCCATTCGCCAGTTTTCGCTGGACCACCATCTGCTGGAGCGCATGAAATTCAGCGGCCTGGATAAGGAAAATCTCAATGACCTGGTCAGCATCGTGGTCAGCCTGAAAAATAAATACGGCATCACGCCGTTCGCGGCCACGCCCAAGGGCCATCCCATCCCGGACGGCATCACGGTGCGCTATATCATGGAAGGAATCACGCTGAATAAAATGATGAACATTCTGCTGGATACCCCGCGCCTCGCTATCATCAGCGTGCTGCCGCGCGGCATTCCCAGCCCCGCGCATTTTGAAGTGAACATCGGCCTCGGCGGCTAGCGCCCCTGGTTATTCTCAAGCAATCTGTGCCGCACGTCCTGCTGCCGGAAATTCATGTCCGCAGCGTCGCCGTCCGCTTATACCCCGAACGATTAGACACGCAAGGGCAACCCGCGGCTTGGCGCAAGCTCCGCGCGTGCTAACATTTCGCTGCGTCGCATACTCTCGCTATGTTCAAGAAAATCCTGATTGCCAATCGCGGCGAAATCGCCGTCCGCATTTTGCGCGCGTGCCGCGAGCTGGGTATTCACTCAGCGGTGGTGTTTAGCGAGGCCGACCGCAAGTCCCTGCACGTCCGCCTCGCGGATGAAGCGTATCCCATCGGTCCCGCGCCTTCGCGAGAAAGCTACCTGCGCATCGACAAGCTGATGGACGTAGCGCGCCGCGCCGGCTGCGACGCCGTGCATCCCGGCTACGGCTTTCTGGCAGAAAACGCCGCGCTGCCCGCCGCTTGCAGCGACGCAGGCTTAACCTTCATCGGCCCCTCCGCCGAGTCCATGGAAGCGCTGGGTTCTAAAACCGCCGGGCGTCAACTCGCGCGCCGCTCCGACGTTCCCACGGTTCCCGGCACCAACGACCCCTTTGAAACAATCGAAGATGCCCACGCCATGGCCCAAAGCATGGGCTATCCCGTGCTCCTGAAAGCCGTGGCCGGCGGTGGCGGCAAGGGCATGCGCCTGGTCGCCAAAGATGCCGACTTCGCCGCAGCCTTTCGCGATGCCGGCTCCGAGGCCGCCAACGCGTTCGGCGATGGCCGACTGTACCTCGAGAAATATCTTGAGAAACCACGCCACGTGGAAGTACAGATCCTGGCCGATGCCCACGGCCGCGTCGTTTCCCTTGGTGAGCGCGAATGCTCCGTGCAGCGCCGCCACCAAAAAGTGATCGAGGAAGCACCCTCGCCTATCGTCACGCCCGACCTGCGCAAGAAAATGGGCGACGCCGCCGTTCGCCTGGCGCGCGCCGGACGCTACGTAAACGCCGGTACGGTCGAATTTCTCGTCGACGCCCACTCCAATTTTTATTTTTTGGAGGTAAACACGCGGCTGCAGGTCGAGCATCCCGTCACCGAACAAGTTACCGGCCTCGACCTCGTCAAACTCCAAATCGCCATCGCCGCGGGCCACCGCTTGCCCTTCGCCTGGGAAACGCTTACCCCGCGCGGCCACGCCATGGAAGTTCGCCTCTACGCCGAAGATCCCGAAAACAATTTCTTTCCGTCTCCCGGAAAAATTCTGGCGCGCACCGTCCCCAGCGGCCCGGGCATTCGCCTCGACGAAGGCATCTACGAAGGCTGGACCGTGCCCAACGATTACGACCCGCTGCTCGGAAAACTGATCGCCTGGGGCAATAGCCGCGAAGAAGCCATCGCCCGCCTGCGCCGCGCCCTCGAGGAATACACCGTCACCGGCATCAAGACCAACGTCGCGCTATTCCGCCGCATCCTGAGCGAACCCGATTTTCTGCGCTCCGAGATTCACACCACGTGGCTCGATGAGTTGCTCAAGCGCCCGCATGTCGCCACGGAGATAGACTCCGCCGAATTTGACGCTGCGACTATTGCCGCGGCACTCTGGCACGCCACCAACGAATCGCAAGCGGCCGCAACCCCGGTCAGCGGCGAGCCCTCCGCATGGAAAACCGCCGCCCGCCGCGCCCAGGTGGACCGTCAGCCATGAAGCGCGAAATTCAGCTGACCAGCTCGGGCCGTAAAGAAATTCGGAATATCGAATTGCAGCGCGAAGGCCAACTGTGGCGCGTATCCATCGACGGCAATCCGCTGGAAGCCGACGCTGTGGAAATCGCGCCGCACACATTTTCGGTGCTACTGCATGGGAAGTCCTACGAACTGCGCGTCACCCCCATGCCCGATGGCGCGCTAAAAATTCAATCCGCCAGCAACGAATTCAGCGCGGAAGTAATTGACCCTCGTGAATGGCGCGGCCGCCACGGCGCTCTGCAAGCTGAAGGCCGCCAGCAAATCATCTCGCCGATGCCGGGCAAAGTAGTACGCATATTGGTGGCTGCCGGAGACAAAGTGGCGGCAGGACAAGGCCTCGTGGTTGTGGAAGCAATGAAAATGCAAAACGAAATTCGTTCGCCGAAAAGTGGCACAGTGGAAAAAGTAGTGGCTACCGAGGGCCAGGCGGTGAACGCTGGCGACGTGTTGATCTGGGTGGACTAACTACTGGGAGCGCACGACTTCGGTCGTGCCTTAAATTCCGCAACCTCAAACGGCCTTAGCCGCTGAGGTCCAAGTATCGGTAACGCAAGAATCGTCTTTTACGGTTTGGCAGGTGCCGGTCCAGCCGCCTTCCCCGCATCCTGCAACTTCCCGGAAGTTTCCATCACTTCTTCCGCCAGGTAATTCGTCACTTTCGCGTCGTCCCGCGCAATCGATAGATACGCCGAGCGCAGCAACTGCTCCTTGCGATTGCGCAGCGTATCGCGAATGGTCTGCTGTACCTGCGGGTCGGCAATCCCGCGCAGCCCGGGCGATTCCCGCGTAATCAACTTCAAAATGCGCACGCCATCCTTCAACTGGATCGGCTGGCTAACCTGCCCGGGCTTTAGCTCCAGTACAATTTTCTTCAGCTGTGGATCGGACTGATTCAGCGCCGACTCCGGTACATACCCCAAATCCCCACCCGTCGCCGCCGAGTTCATGTCCTCGGAATAATCCATCGCCAATTGCGAAAAATCCGCGCCGCTGTTCAAGCGGTCCATCAACATCTTCACTTTGCGCTGCGCTTCCGCTTCATTTGTGGCGTCATCATTCTTGCGGTTACGAATCTGCGGCTCTTTGCGCGGCGTCACCACAATTTGCGCCAGCCGGAATTGCGGCTCGGCCACGTTAAACTGCGCTTTGTTGGAATTATAAAACTCCGCCACGTCCTGATCCGTGATGCTGATCTTCGCCACCACCTCGCGGTTCAGCAGCTTTTGAATGGAAAGCTGCCGCCGCAAGTCGCGCTTCAGATCATCGACGGTAACGCCGCGATCTTTGAGTTGCCTTTGAAATTCATCTTCCGTGTACGGACTCTTCAGCTCCGTGAACTTGTCTTCCACTTCGCCGTCGCTGGCTTCCAGATTGGATTTCTTCGCGCGCTCGCTCAGAATCTCGTTGTTGATCAGCTCGTCCAGCACGTTGAGCTTCAGCGAAAGCGCTTCTTCCTGCGAAGGCGCTGGCCCCTCGGGATTCACGCGCGTGCGATAATACTTCTCCACATCATCGCGCTTGATCTCTTTCCCATTGACGGTAGCCCACACGTCCGGCGAATGCTGCGTCTGCTTGTTGCAGCCCGCCGCGCACACCAGCAGCAGCGCCGCCAAAGGTAGCAGCCCGCCGGCGAGGTTCCATCCTTCAGCACCTCGCACCAAGCGAAATTTCAGGGAAAGGGGTCGCAAGATAAAAAGCTCAGGCAGCTTTCTTAACTTTACCGGCGCGGATGCATCCCGTGCACACCTTCATGTGTTTCGTGGCCGTACCCGTCGCCGCGCGCACACGCTTCAGGTTCGGATTCCAGCGCCGTCGCCGCGTATTATTCGCGTGGCTCACCACGTTTCCATACTGCGGCCCTTTGCCGCAAATTTCACACTTCATCGCCATAAGTTGTTCCCGCTTCGTAAATTAGACTGTTCAGAAGCTCTTCATTATAACAGACCCGCCCGCCGCGGCAAAGCGC
>DATFYV010000019.1:0-3547 GCA_035314845.1 Candidatus Acidiferrum sp. | reverse complement strand
ACGCTATGGCTCGCGGTTGGCTGGCACGCAGCCTTCGATTTCGGCGAAACATTCCTATATTCTGTCCCGGACAGCGGCGCAACGTTTCCCGGCCATCTATCGAACGCCACGCTGCACGGCCCGGTCTGGCTCACCGGCGGCACTGCCGGCCCCGAAGCCAGCATCTTCGACTTCCTGATCATGGGCGTTCTGGCCTTAGCGTTTCACTTTCTGTATCCGCAGCAGCCGCCGAACCAAGCAGTCCCCGTTGCATCGACCGGCGAAGACGCGCCGATTCCTTCGGTCGACGCAGGCTGATAGAGGAACTCGTCCACTCAGTGCACCAACTCAGAAACCAGCACCAGTTGCACGCCTTCCCCTTTTGCTTTCGGAAGCATTTTGCGCAGCGCTTCCAGAGTTGCGGGATGGGGATGCCCGATTGCAATGGCCTCGCCCTTCTCGCGGGCGCCGCGCATGGCTAATTTCAGCTGCTCCTCAATCGCCGCCACATTCTCCACATCGTCCAGAAACGGCACATTGCGAAATGCCGCCGGCACGCCCTCCTGCCGCGCCGTGTCATACGCCACGGTAGCCGCGGTGGTTCGGCTGTCCACATAAAATACATGGCGTCCCTGCAGCGCGTGCATCAACTCCCCCATCAGCGCCGGATCAGCCGTAGCTTGCGAACCCTGATGGTTGTTAACGCCATCAACGCCAGGCACCTCGGAAAGGAATTGCTCCACCAGTGCCGCGACCTGCGCATCCGCCATTCCCGGCCGCAGTTCCCGCTGCTCCGGCTGCTCTTTGCCCACCGATTGCATGGGCAGATGCAGCATCACCTCATAGCCACGGCGGCGCGCCTCCTCGGCGATGTCCACAGAATGCGCGTGTTCAGGCAGGACAGAGATGGTCAACGGGTAGGGCAGCGCGAAAATCTGCTCGGCAACATCGCGATCGCTGCCCAGATCGTCCAGCAAAATAGCGAGTTTCGCCTGGCCGGTCGCACCCGCGCGAGATACCGCCGCCCCGGCTCCGGCGGATTTCCCACCGAAATCGACTGTCACGACGTGCGTCGGCACGCCCCCGCGACGAAACACCACCGACCAACCTTCGCGACTCTCCACCGGATCATCCTGAGTCAGGCCGCTCGAAACCGCCACACCGCTAAGCGCCTGCAAAACGCGAAACGCCTCCGCGCGCGCGGCGGTATCGCCTCCGTGCGCAGGAATCGTAATTTCCAAGTGATCGGTTCCGTCGGCGGCGCGAAACTCGGTGTGCAGTTGCGCGTCCACGGGCGCCGCGCTTTTTGCCGCTGCGGCGAATTTGCGCGTCGCGTCGTGGACTCTCGCCGTTGGGAGGGGTTTCTCCGGGCTCTTACACCCCACGATCCACGCCGTCGAGCCAGCCAGGGACAGAATAAGCAGGAGGAATCGTGCAAAATCCGCGCGAATATTCGGGTTCAAAAGCAGATGGGCTGGTACTGCAGCAGTCAATGTACCCGCGGCACGCTCGCGCACTTAGCTCTTACGCGGCCTTTTTGGCGGCTGGGGTCTTCAGCAACTCCAGCGCCTTGTGGAAGATCAAATCGTCCGAGGATAACGGCTTCGGCCCAATTTCCGGACCCGCGTGGTCGTCCGGTGCCACAGCTTCTTCATCGCCCCCATCAACGGAATCATCGGCAGCAGCGTGCACCACTTCGGTAGGCGTCACGCCTTCCGCCAGGATGGACTTCCCGGAGGGATTGTAATAATTGGCAACGGTGAGAATCATGGCCGCGCCGTTATCCATGGTGATGGTCTTTTGTTCCGATGCCAGCCCAAAGGTACGCTCCCCGACAACGTCGCCGCGATGGTTGGCAAGAATTGCTGACGCCAGAACCTCGGCTGAGCCGGAGGTCGTGGCATCCGTTAGCACCGACACCGGACCCTTCCAAATCACTTTATTGGGCTCCGCGGAAAACACCTGCGTGGAGACGGTCTGGCCGCGCAAGGTTGCCAACGCGCCACCGGGGACCAGCAACCGGGCCACGGCAATACCTTCCGACACCGGGCCTCGCCCGCACTCCCGCAAATCCAAAATCACCTTATGAATGCCCTGTTTCTCCGCATCCGCCAGGCGCGTCCGAACCTCTTCCGCGCGTCCGGCGTCCAACGACGGCAGGCGCAGCACCAGGACATCGCCGTCCACCCGCTGAGAAATAATTTTCGCGGGCGCCAGTTTTTCCCGGACCAGTTCAACATCTTCCGGAGCGGTTTTTCCCCGCCGTATGACGGAAACCTTCACGGAACTGCCCGCCGGCCCGCTCAACAAATTCTCCGCTTGCCCCACACCCATTTCGCGGGTGGTGAAACCACTGACGGACTCAAAAATATCCCCGCTGCGAATTCCCGCCTTGGTCCCCGGGCTGTCAGGCAGCACGGAAATCACAATCACGTAGCCAAACCGCTTGCTCAGGGTCAGCCCGGTGTCGCCAGTCCCGGGAGTCTGCAGCTTTTTCTTGTATTCCTCATATTCGGGCGGCGTCAGGTAGCTGGATTCCGAATCCAGCGATTCCAGCAAACCGTGTAGCGAGCCCGCGGTAACCACGCGCATATTCGGCTCATCCACATAATCCTGCTGAATCTTCTGCAGCACTTCACCATAGACCGTCAGCGATTTGTACGCGCGGTCATCCGGCGTGCTGCCGAGCATGTGGCCCAGTCCTGCGTAACAGAAAATCAAGATCGAAGCCACTACCACGCCTACACGAGCCGCTCGGTTCATGCCTCACCCGTTCGCTGCCAGCGATCTATGGAAGATCGCATTTGTCGATTATACCACCGTAGTTCACTGCGCCCTACCCATGTGGGACGCTGGAGCGGTGAAAAAGGAAGCCCCATTACTTGGTGAGGGCCGGCGCGTGAGATGAACAGTCGGGCACAAAAGACACGGCGCAAGGCACGGAATGATGCATAATTACCACAACAAAAGCGAGCATCACACCTCATACCTCTTTAACCCGTTGAAAATAAGAAACAAAGCCCGCAAGTTCCCTCTTGCATCGTGCTACTCTTGTCTGTACATTTCGTTCGAGGATCACCCGCTTCTTAACGATGTTTCAAACCACCATCGCTCGCGAATCGCTTGCTGAAGGCGTAGGCCTGCACACCGGCGTTTACGGCCATGTACGGCTGACGCCTGCGCCGGCAGACTCGGGAATCGTCTTCCGCCGCGTGGATCTCGATAATTTCCCCATCGAAGCCCAGGGCCAGAACGTGGCCCGCGTCAGCTACGCCACCAGCTTGATGAAGCAGGGCGTCCTTTTGTCCACCACCGAGCACCTTCTCGCGGCCATCTATTCCTGCGGGATCGACAACATTTTCATCGATATCGACTCCATCGAGATTCCCATTCTGGACGGCTCGGCCGAGCCGTTCATGGCCATGCTGGAGCATTCCGGAGTCCGCCGCCTGCGCCGCAAACGCCGCTATCTTAAGGTGCTGCGGCCGCTTGAAGTCGTCGAGGGCGACCGCCGTATCGGGATCTACCCGTCCGATCACTTCGAAGTGCAGTGCTACGTGGATTTTCC
>DATFYV010000018.1:0-2236 GCA_035314845.1 Candidatus Acidiferrum sp. | reverse complement strand
GGTGGCGTCAAGCGGGCCTGCCGTACCGTCCAGCTTGAAAGAACCGCCACCCGGAAGATCCGCGCTCACTTTAATCGGGAACTTGGAGGTGGTGGAAACGTCGGAGGTGGCGACATCCACGTGGTCGTAAGTGCTGCGCTTCTGCGAGTTGGTGGTTCCGATGATGATGCGGCCGTCCTTCAAATCCAATTTGGCTACGGAAACGCCCGCGGAGCTGGACGAAGAGCTGCTCGAGCCGGACTTGGCGGCAGGCCCACCGAACGAGGAATAGTTCCATTGTCCGGCGGGATTGCGCAATAAAGTGACTTGCGGCTCAACGATGGTCACGCCGGTGACATTGAGCGATTTGGAGAAAATCAGCGGAAAGATTTCCACGCCGACCTTGAGCGATTTGGCGGTGAGGAACGGCGATGGACTGAATTTGGGGTCGTCGCCAACGGATAGATTTTCCGCGGAGAGGGAGCCGCCGAGTAGCGAGAAACTCAGGTTGCCCAATTGCACTTTGCGGCCCAGTGCAGCGGAGGCTTTTTCTTCAATGGTGGGGCGGAACTGGTTCACAGGAATCAGATAGGGGAGAATAAGGAGAAGCACGAAAACTGCAGCTACGACTATCAGGATGATACGCGTTTTGCCGCTCACGATGAACCTCCTGGGCAGACTAAGGAAGGCAAGCTGCCGGTTGAGCGCGCAAATAATATCACATGGGAGCGGGCGAACAGGGTTGGTTCGCGAGCCAGCCGGCGCTCCATGAAGGTGGGTGTCTTTCCACAAAAGGAGGTATAAAATTGCGGGCGGTGGCGGACCGATGGTCCGCCCGTAAGGAGGCGCTTATGCAGGATTCAAGCTGGAAACCGCCGCTACGTCGCCTTGGCCCTACAGCTGCGATGATGGGCTTGTTGGCCGTATTCGCGGTCGCGCCCACGCTGTTTTTTGCCGGGCAGAAGGCCCCGCAGCCGATACCCTCTCCGAACGCTCCAGATCCCAGCTTCCCTTCCGGAATGAATGGGCCGGGAATCAAGGATCCCGACGCCAAAACGCTGGACCGGCAAAATCAGGCGGAAGTGAAGGCCGAGGTTGAGAAACTGTATGCGCTGGTATTTGAACTGCGCGAACAGATGAAGCAGACGGACGCGAACTCCACGTTGTCCCTGACCGTGGTGAAGAAGGCGCAGCAAATTGAGAAACTGGCGAAAGAGATTAGAGAGCGCGCTAAAAACTAACGGGTTCGAAGCGGACCGCTGGGTCACACGTTCTCCGCGGTGATGCGGGCTGCTCCAGTCAATGCGCTTTGGATGGCCGGATGCGCTCCGGGGAGACAATCCCCTGCCCTTCCAGCACGGAATAGAATTGATCCGCAGCCATTCCAAGCAAATTCTCTATCTTTCCCGATGGCCAGCGAATTTCGACGCTGTCGATTTTTTGCGCTGTGCCAACGCCAAAGTGCACGCGCAGGTCGTTTTGCGACAAATAGCTGCCGCCGCTGTGAATCTCTTCGGTCTGGGTCATGCCCCCGGCGACAATTTTAATGCGCGCGTTGAGCGCCAGGCGATTGCTCTTGGTCCCGGCCAGTTCAAAACTAACCCAGTGGTTTCCTGGAACGCCGTGATTGCGCAGAATCATCGGGGCGCCATCGATATCGCCGACGACCACGTCCATGTTGCCGTCATTAAAGAGGTCGCCTATGGCGAGGCCGCGGGAGACGCGCTTCTCCAGCAGCGCCGGTCCGGCCTGCGTGCTGGCATCGCAAAACGTGCCGTTGCGTTGATTGAGTTGCAGCAATTTTGGCTCGCGATAACCGGCGCCCGAAGGGAGCGTGTCCACCTGCGGATAGACGTGACCGCTTACCGCAACCAGATCCAGCCAGCCGTCATTATCCACGTCAACAAAGGCTGTGCCCCATTTCACCCAGGGCAGCGAAGGCAACGCGACTCCCGACGGGTACGATACATCGGTGAAGTTCCAGTTGCCATCGTTGCGAAACAGCAAATCGTATTCGTCGGAAAAATTCGTTACGTACAGCGACGGCCGGCCGGTATGCAAATAGTCGCCGACGGCTATACCCATGGACGCCTGCTCCGAGCCGTCTTCGCTCACCGCTGTTCCCGATTCGAGGCCAATCTCCTTGAATTTTCCGTCGCCCAAATTCTTATAGAGAAATTTCGGCGTGGAATCGTTGGCCACATAAATATCCGGCCGCCCCGTGTTATTGAAATCTGCCCATGTCACGCTCATGCCG
>DATFYV010000017.1:0-2738 GCA_035314845.1 Candidatus Acidiferrum sp. | reverse complement strand
TCGATGTCGGCCATGCCGTCGGTTTCGATGATGTATTCGATGTTGGCGAGGGCCCAGGCGTAGGCGTAGGCGGCTTGATCGCTATTTAAGCCCATCCAGGAGCCTTCGAGATGGCCGAGAGAGGAGGCGTGGCCGGCGGCGTAGATTTGCGTAAGAGCGGCGGCGTTTTGGCTGCTGCGCTGGCCTTCCATCCATTGCGCCAAGCCTTCCTGAATCCAGGTGGGGGCGCGGCCGCGGGTTTTTTGCCCGACGAAGCTGTGCGTGAGTTCATGTTTGAGGACGCGGGAGAGTTCGGGCGTCATGGAAGTAAGGCCCTGCACCGGGACGCGGATGCGTCCGTCGTTGAGCGCGCCGACCCAGCCGGGGGCTTTGGTGATGTCCGCAAAGGCTTGCTGGGTGTAGAGAATTACGCCGATGGAATCGGGCGGGGTAAAATTCAATTCTGATTCGATGGCGGCGAAATGGAGTTCGAGAGTCTTTAGCACGTCACGGGCCAGGCCGGGTTCGGCTGCGCCGCTGTATTTCAGATTGAAATGGGCGCTTTCGTTTTCCTTGTAGCTGTCTTCTTCCTGTTTGTCGCGCAGGGCTTTGTCGAGCGCGGCTTGCACTTCGGGATCGGGGCGCAAAGCCAGGGAGCGCTTCCATTCGGCGATGGCCTGGTCCATTTTGTTCATGCCGTAGTAGGACCAGCCGGCGAGTTTGGCGACGTCGGGATTATCGGGGGCGACGCGGCGGGCGCGTTCGAGATAATCGAGGGATTGCGTGTACTCGCTGCGGCGCAGATGCAGATAGGCCACGTTCATCAGCAGTACGGGCTCTTGCGGGGCGTAGGTCAGCGCGGTGCGTTCGTCGGTCAGGGCGCGCTCCATGTCGCCGTGGCTTAGCTCGAACATGGCGGCGGCGTGGTGGGCCACGGCGGCGGGAACTTCCGCAGAGGAGCCTGCGGTGCGGGCCTGGCCTTCAAGTTTGGCGATGTACACGCGGTCGACCGCGCCGTCGTGCACCGCACCCTGGGCAATTTCGGCTTCGCCGCTGATGGGAGCCATTGCTGGCGGCGTAATGGCCAGGCTGGCGGCGTCGGCTCCGGGCGCGCCGGGCATGGCCACCATGCCGCCCTTTTCGACGTGGTCGACGATGGATTTCGGGAGAGTTAGCTCGCCGGCAGAGGTCTGGTAGGTGATTTTGTCGGCGGTTTCGACCACGTTGAAGGCGGTGATGCGGCGGCCGTTTTTGAGCACGATGGTGTCGGCGGAGGCGGGAGCCGCGGCGGCGAGCAAGGCCAAAACCACCATTGCCGCACGAAGTGCGTCTAAATACCCAAGTAACGCCAACCGTCGCATTCCACCATTGTAATCGGCTCCGGCTGGCGGCCCTCGCATGAGCTTGTTGCGTATTGCCGAAAGCGACTACACTCGCCGAGTGAAGAGGCGAAGGGCGGGTCGGGGACTGCGTTGGCGCCAAGGCTGGGGACTGGCGCGCGGCGCGCTGCTGGCCTGCGGCTTGTGCGTAGGGCTTGCGAGCGCTGGGGTTGCCAACGGCGGAGTCACGGATCGCAGCCCGCACGAACTGTACGACGCGCTGAACGCGCTGCGCGTTAATCCCGCGGAGGTGTACCGGCTGGAGCCGGAAGCGCGCATTATCTTGCGGCGCGGCGATGCTACCTTGGCGTTTGACGAAGGCATCCTGGCGTTTTTCACGGCGCTGGACGGGCAGATTACCGGCGCGGTTTTTTCCGGACGCGGGCACGTGCTGGCGGCGCCGCGCGACCCCGTGGAAAAGCAGCAAATGGCGCGCTTCCTGAATTCCACGGTGCTGGACGAGGATTTTACCTCGGCTTACCTGCGTTTTACGGACGGAACGGCGGCGGAGCTGCTGGAGCAAATCCACAGCGGGCGAGCGGCGCCGCAAATGGATTTGGCGTTCGCGGCGCGTTGGGACGCGCTGGTCTCGCAGTTCAACGCCGGGCAGACCTTGCGGGTGCTGGACGCTTTTCTGACGCAAAATCCCCGGCCGTACTTCTATGTGGGTATCGAAGGTATCGCGACCGGCCCCTTGGACGTTTATTACGATTTGCAATGGCAGGAGCCCTTTCTGCTGGGCCAACCGCGGCGCGGGACGGGGCAAAATGGCGGGCCGTCTTACTACGACGTGTGGGTTTCCTACGCACTGCCCGGGGATGCGAAGGCAACTCCGGCATTCCGCGCGGTGCATTACGCGCTGGACACCGCGATCGAACAGAGCAAATCGCTGGAAGCCACGGCGGTCATCGACCTTGAAGCGCTCCGCGGAGGCGAACGCCTGCTGCCCTTTACGCTGGCGCGGACGTTGAATGTCGACCGTATCAGCGATGAACAAGGCTCACCCGTCGCTTTTTTTCAGAATGAGGGACTGAACTCCCCGGAACGCGGCGGGAGCGGGAGTGATTCGCTGGTGGTGGTCATGCCCTACGCCGTTCCGGCGGGGCAGCGCTTCCGCTTGCAATTTCATTATCGCGGGGAGGTCATCGAAGACGCTGGCAACGGAGTGCTGGTGGTGCAGGCGCGCGACAGCTGGTATCCGCATCTCGGCGACACCGCGGATTTTGCGCAGTACGATCTGACCTTTCGCTGGCCGCGCAAGATGCAGCTAGTGGCCACGGGCACGAAAGCGGACGAGCGGGTGGACGGTGAATTTCGCATTGGGCACTGGCGCTCTGAGCGTCCCATTCCGGTGGCGGGTTTTAATTTGGGCGAATATGC
>DATFYV010000016.1:0-3109 GCA_035314845.1 Candidatus Acidiferrum sp. | reverse complement strand
CAGCGTCACCGGTGGAGACTTTACCGCCGAAGCCACCGCGCACGCCACGTTTCGTTTGGATAGTTTTGACGATGGCAGCAATTTAAACGTCATCGCCGGCCACGTTTCGGTGATTCGCAAAGAGCACACCACCGCCGTTGGCAAGGGCGAGTCTTTTTCCATCAGCGCCGTGAACGGCAACGTAAATATCGCCAGCCTGCCGCAGAGTGATGACTTCGATCGCTGGGTTAGCGCGCGGATTGACAGCGCCGTCGCCGCCAACAAAGCCGGCCTGCAATACGCCAACAACTCCTCCTACACCTCCGGGTTCGGCGACCTGTATACCTACGGTTCGTGGTTTCCCGTCAGCGGCTATGGATACGGCTGGCAGCCCTTTGGCGCGGGTCTCGGCTGGTCGCCTTTTAGTTATGGCGGCTGGTTTATGGATTCCGCGTTTGGCTGGGGATTTATCGGCAATCAGCCTTGGGGCTGGCTCCCGTACCATTTTGGTGGATGGGCTTTTGAGCCGGGCATCGGGTGGGTTTGGCTGCCCGGGAATTTGGGCTACGGGGGATACACCGCCTGGCGGCCTGCTACGGTTACGTGGGTGCACTTGAAGAGCGGACCGCTGGGCGTGGTGCCAGCGCATTTGCTGGACGTCCCGGGAAAAACGTCTGCGAATCTTGTGCATGGTGTGTATCCGGTTTCGAACGGTGTGGTTTCCGCCGCGGCGCTGCAAAATTTCGGGGAGTGGAAGATCGAGAAGACTCCGCCCCGCAATGCGTTTAGCAACGCACTCAGTGCCAGCGCGCGTCCGGAGTTAGTATCGCGGACGATGCCTTCCGGCGGAACGGGCGAACGCATCGCCTCCGTCGGGCGCAACTCCGGGATTATCTATGACGCTGAAACACGCCGCTTTGTGAATGCTGGCTCGCCTGGTGCACGCTCCGGTGCGTCGAACGAATTGCTCCGCACGTCCGAAGCGGAACGGACTTCAGCTGGAGCCGTGGCTTCGAGACGCGCAAATGCGGGATCAGAACTTTCCGCTGCGCGCCGGACACAGTCCGTGGCTCCCCGTGCGGCGCTCACGCCGCCGCCGTCTCCTGCGCAGCGCAGTGCCGCAGCCAGCGGAGGCTGGGTAGGGGGCAGCAGCAGTTCCAGCGGTGTGGGCCGCGCCTCCGGCAGCACGACGTCCTCGCCGGCACGCTCTTCGTCCGGCACATCGACCGGCTCATCTGGCGGCCGATCGCACTAGCCGCGGCTAACCTGGATACCGTAAGAGCGGCGTCTAGCCCCTCGAGCAGAGCGCTCAGGATAAACGCCGCACTCCAAATTAATCCAGCATGGATCGAAAAGTGTGAGAAAAGAGGGGACTACTGCGCGGGTTACAGCGGCTTCGAGGGCTTGCCTTTGATTTTTACCGCAACTTGATTCGCAGCATTATAAATCACGGTAACTTTATCGCCGTATTGATAGCCGCCTTTGTCGATTATTTGCTGCATTTGCGCGGAGGCGTTTTTATCCAGAGGAAAGGTCTGCAGCGCCATGTCATTGCCCATGGCGCGCACGGTGATCTGCACGGTGTTGGCGCTTACCACATAGCCTTGAAACTTGACAATTCCAGCGGGCAGGGGCTTGGGCTTGATTGCGTTAATGACGATAGGAGCCGCGGTGTCCACGGCGATGGGAATCAATGTCGAAGGCGTTTGCGCGACAGCCGGAAGCGCAGCAAATCCCGCAGCGGCGAGCAAGGCTCCCGACAAAAACGCTCCGCGATGGCCCAACGATTTCATGCTAGCTCATTCACTCCATCTCATCCGTGGCAATGCGCAGCGATTTCAGAAAGCGCAGATCCTGCGGCGTCATGGTCAGCCGCTGCGGCGTAGCTTTGCGCTCGCTGTCCTGTTCGAAAGACTCTTGATCCACCTGAATGCGCAGCGATTCCAGGAAACGCCGGTCCTGCGTGGTGAGCTTGGAATCTTCCAGGGCCGCGGCATCGCGTTTAGCCAAGCCGATGGTGGCGTCTAGCTTCAAGACGATGTCATAGCCGTGCGCGCGCACCCCGGCAATAGCGCCGGTGATGCGATCGGAATCCGAGACCGTGTCGTTGATGGCATGGCCCAATTCACGCAGCAGGTTTTTCAGGTTATCGTCGAGTTGCAAGGGCGTTTCTCCCTAACCTCAAGGCTCATTCTAGGCCCAGGATATGTTGGATACAAGAGTCCTTCGCAGTGTTGTCTCTAAAGAATCCACAGGCCATTTGGCCAGTGTTTTGTCTATTTGTTACATCGATTTCTTGCGTCGCGCGGCAGACTTGTATCTTAGTTGTAAGACCCGAACAGGCAGAAATACCGCTGCTACTGCTACACTTTGCTTATGTCCGCGGCTCTCACGTCTGGCGCCAGTGCTGGCCCCGTTCCCCCGCAAGGCGGCTTTCGCCGTCTCTGGCGCGCGTTTAAGCAGCTCTTTCACGAAGTGGTCGGCGCCATCTTCGGCATCCTGGCCTTCGCGTGGCTCAACAACGCCTTCCGCGCCTGGACCCGCGGCGACGTCGCCCATTGGCTGGTCGGTCTCGCCGTGATAATCGCCGCCATTTTTACGCTGTTCGCCATCTCTTCCTTTCGCCGCGCACGGAAAATATGAGCGACAAAAATACGAGCAACTCGGACGCCAAACCAAAGGCGCCGTCGTCAGCCATGCCGCAGCGCAGAAGCAATTTCACTACCCTATCCGGCATTCCACTGCAGCGTCTCTATACCGCCGAAGATCTGCCTGACTGGCATCCCGACGACGCTCTCGGTTTTCCTGGCGAAGCACCCTACACCCGCGGCATCTATCCCACGATGTATCGCGGCCGCTTTTGGACCATGCGCCAGTACGCTGGCTTTGGCAGCGCCGCGGAATCCAATCAGCGTTACCGCTATTTGCTCGGTAAAGGCCAGGCAGGTCTTTCGGTTGCCTTCGATTTGCCCACGCAGATCGGCATGGATTCCGACGGTCCCTTGGCGCTGGGCGAGGTCGGCAAAGTCGGCGTGGCCATCGACTCCCTGGAAGACATGGAAACGCTCTTCGAGGGCATCCCGCTCGAAAAAGTCTCCACTTCCATGACCATTAACTCCACCGCTGCAAT
>DATFYV010000015.1:0-5772 GCA_035314845.1 Candidatus Acidiferrum sp. | reverse complement strand
TCGCTCGTTCCGTTGCGTTTGGCTTCGCGCAGTAAATCTTTGGAGGCTGTTTCTACTGTGACGCTGGCCGAGCGGCGATTCATCGCCGTAAGTTCTTGGATTTGGTGGATGAACCAGGGGTCGATACTGGTCAGATCGCAGATTTCTTCGCTGGGCAGTCCACGCTCGACTGCGGTGAGGATCCAGTGGATGCGATCTGGGCGCGGGGTAGCCAGCTTTTCCCGCAGCAACGAATCCGGAGTCTCCAGCGGTGCACGCCATGGCGTGCTGGGTTCCAGCGAGCGGATGGCTTTTTGCAACGCTTCTTTGAAGGTGCGCCCGATCGCCATGACTTCACCCACGGATTTCATTTGCGTTCCGAGGGTGCTGTCCGCGCCGGGAAATTTCTCGAACTGAAATTTGGGAATTTTCACCACCACATAGTCGATGGTGGGCTCAAAGCACGCGGGAGTCTTTTTTGTAATGTCGTTGGGAATCTCGTCCAAAGTCATGCCCACGGCCAGCCGCGCCGCGATTTTAGCGATGGGAAATCCCGTGGCTTTGCTGGCCAGCGCGCTGCTGCGGGAAACCCGCGGATTCATCTCGATCACCGTCATCTTGCCATTTTCGGGATTTACCGCGAATTGCACGTTGGAGCCGCCAGTTTCCACCCCGACTTCGCGGATGATGGCCGCCGCGGCGTCGCGCATACGCTGATATTCCTTGTCGGTGAGTGTTTGCGCGGGTGCCACGGTGATGGAATCCCCGGTATGCACGCCCATGGGGTCGAAATTTTCGATACTGCAAATCACGACAAAATTGTCTTTTTTGTCGCGCATCACTTCCAATTCAAATTCTTTCCACCCGAGCACTGATTCCTCGACCAGCGCTTCGTGCACCGGGCTCATATCCAACGCGTGGTTGATGGCCTCGCCAAACTCCTCTTTATTGTAGGCAATCGATCCGCCGGCCCCGCCCATTGTGAACGACGGGCGAATCACCAGCGGGAAGCCCAGTTGATCGCACAGCCGCAAGGCATCCTGCGCGTTGTTGACAAGGGCGGAGTTGGGGACTTCGAGACCCAGCTTCTTGCAGGCGTCCTTGAACCACAGGCGGTCCTCGGCAACTTTAATGGCTCGCAGCGACGCGCCAATCATTTCCACTTTGTACTTTTCGAGGATGCCGCTTTCGGAAAGCTCCACGGCTAGATTCAGCGCGGTCTGCCCGCCGACCGTGGGGAGTAACGCATCGGGTCTTTCGCGGGAGATAATTTCCTCTAAATATTCCTTGGTGAGCGGCTCGATGTACGTGCGATGGGCTAGCTCAGGGTCGGTCATGATGGTCGCCGGGTTGGAGTTCACCAGCACCACTTCATAGCCCTCCGCACGCAGCGCTTTGCATGCTTGCGCACCAGAATAATCGAATTCGCAGGCCTGCCCGATAATGATCGGGCCGGAACCGATGATCAGAATTTTCTTTATGTCGGTGCGCTTAGGCATCGGCCCTCGTCAAAATGATTCCTGCTTGCGGTGCAGAACGGAATTGTGCGCTCACCATTTTACCGCATGACGATTCAGGACGGCTTCGACTTGCGCGCGTTGTTGCAGCAGTATCTTATAAATCGCGGTGTAGTGGTCCTGTTGTTTCCAGTCGATGACTTTGCGGGCGCGCCTTTCGCCGGTGAGCTCCTCCATGGCCTGCCATTCCAGCATGCAGACGGCGATGTGGTAGTAGCTGCTGCGCAGATCCCCGTCGCCTTGCGGCTGGCGATACTCGAGGCCGGGAAAGGTCTGCTCGAGGTCATCGAGCAGCGCTGGATTTTCCGCGCGGAAGCGTTCGAGCAGCAGCCAATGGCCTTGTTCGTGGACGTAAGCGGAAAGGGCCAGGTCGTCGTTGTCCAGAAAGCGGAGATTCAGCGTCAGCACCGGCGTGGAATGGTTCATGGCCCCGCGTTCAATCACTATATCCCGGGTGATCGTGTATTTCACCAAGTCGTATTGCTTGGCCAGTCGCTCCATCTGCTCTTTGCGCTGCTCTTCCAGCGGATAGCCGTGCGCCGTCCGGATATTGAGCTTTGGAGTTTCCGCCAGTAGTGCCGAAGCCATGAACATTACTGCGGCTGGCAGAAAAACCCGGCGGGCGGGCAGCGCGTTCATTCTCGCGACCTCCCGGATTGCTCGAACTGTTTCATCATGTCTGTAAACTGGGTGAACAAATAGTGAGAATCGTGCGGCCCCGGCGAGGCTTCCGGGTGATATTGCACGCTGAACAGCGGCAGGGATTTGTGCCGCATGCCTTCGTTGGTCCCATCGTTCAAATTCGTATGCGTGATTTCCACCTCGCTGCTGGGCAGCGATTCGGGGTCGACGCAGAACCCGTGGTTTTGCGCGGTAATTTCCACTTTTTCGGTCAGTAGATTCTTTACCGGGTGATTGCTGCCGTGGTGACCAAATTTTAGTTTGTAGGTCTTGCCCCCCAGCGCCAGCCCACAGAGCTGATGCCCCAGGCAGATGCCGAAGACGGGAGTCTTCCCCAGCAGCTTGCGAATATTCTGTACCGCATAGAGGATCGGCTCAGGATCCCCGGGCCCATTGGAGAGAAATACACCGTCTCCGCCCAAAGCCAAAACATCCTCTGCGGACGTTTGCGCCGGCACCACCATCACCTCGCAGTGGTGATCCACCAGCATCCGCAAAATGTTTTGCTTGATCCCGTAATCGTAGGCCACCACGCGATGCCTGCGCGTCTCGTCCGCCGGTTCCGCGGAGCCCATGTGCTCCGTCCATGGCGCAGTAGCCAGTTCAATGGAGCCTTTGTCCCAGGAATACGATTTTTTGCAAGAAACGCGGCCGGCCAATTCCTGGCCCGCCATGGTCGGGATCTGCTTGGCCTCAAAAATGAGTTGGTCCGCTGGCGTTCCGTCGGTGGCCACCACGCCACGCAGTGCACCCACATTGCGGATGTGTCGCACCAGCGCCCGCGTATCGATATCCCAGATGGCCGGAATTTTGTGGCGATTTAGATATAACTGCGCGGTTTCCGCCGAGCGCCAATTCGACGATATCTGCGAAAACTCCCGCACGATCAAGGATTCGATATACGGACGCGGCGCTTCTTCGTCATCCAGATTTGCTCCCACGTTTCCGATGTGCGGATAAGTTAGGCAAACGATCTGGCCTGCATAACTTGGATCGGTAAAAACTTCCTGGTAACCGGTGAGGCTGGTATTAAAAACTACTTCGCCGCCGCGGCGCGTGATTGCGCCCGCCGCACGGCCGTTAAATACGCGCCCGTCTTCCAGCGCAAGTACCGCGGGTCGGTGTTGAACTTCGTTCAGCGTAGCCTCCGTTCCGGGACCTTCTAAACTTTACCATTTTGCGTTCGGTCATTTGGATTGCGCATCCGTTATCGCCAGCGACCCAAAATGATCCACCGGCCAGTAGGCGAACACCGCTCGCCCATAGATAAACTTGTTTTCCACCGCTCCGAACACCCGCGAATCGTTTGAACTAATGCGGTGGTCGCCCATCACGAAATAGCTGTCCTTGGGCACCGTCACCGGGCCAAAATTGCTGAAATCCTCGTACCGCAGCGGCACATACGGTTCCGCCACCACCTGCCCATTCACGTAAAGCGTGCCCTGCCGCATCTCCAGCGTGTCGCCCGGCAATCCAATCACCCGCTTGATGAACGATTTCGAGCGATCCAGCGGATACCAGAACACTACCACGTCGCCGCGCTCAATCGCCGCGAACCGGTACACAAATTTGTTGATGAAAATCCGCTCTTGGTCGGAGAGCAGCGGCGCCATGCTGGTGCCCTCGACCTTAACCGGCTGGTACAGAAACACGATGATAACCAACGCCAGCCCGATGGCGATCAACAAGTCGCGGGTCCACACGCGGACTTCGTTGCGGAGAGAATTTGGCGCCGGCAGTTCGCCGGCGTGCGCCAAGCGGGTTACCTCCCGGCTCCCCGGCTCGGTACCGCGCGAGCCCGACTGCGAAGAGGCTTCCGGCACTGCGACGTCCGCGGGTTGGTCCTCGTTGATACGGTGCATGGGCGGCCTCGTATTTATAACATGCTCGTTGCGGCGTGCGCCAGATTCGATTTTTTCGTTTGCGGCGTTTGGGGTGCGCGGCGGTGAGTTGTCGCAGCCCGTTATTAGGATTCGTGCCGCAGGGCGTTTCGTTGCCTAACTCTGTGCCCTGTTCGTTCCTCCGGGCGAACGCTACGAAAGGGCGTAGTTTAGGGACGCCAGGGCGGCGACTACTGCGGTTTCGGTGCGTAGGATTAATTTGCCCAGGGAGGCCTGCTGAAAGCTGGCACTCTGCGCCGCCGCAAGTTCCGCGTCCGTCCAGCCGCCTTCCGGTCCGATCGCCAGCACCGCGGTCGTTTGGATTCCACCCGCGAGAACGGCACGGAGCGAACGTGCGGTACGCTGTTCCGAGAGGAGTACGCGGACCCCGTCTTTGCGAGCCGCGAATGCGCTTTCCGGCTTGACCAGCGCTTCCAAGTGCGGAACGCCGAGCCGCCGGGATTGTTGCGAGGCCTCCAGTAGAATTTTCTGCCAGCGCTCGGAGCGCTTCGCCGCGGCGGCCAGCAATCCTTTTTCACTGCGCGCCGCAGCCAGCGGCACGATGGTGCTTACGCCTAACTCCGTAGCCTTCTCAATCGCCCATTCAAACGCGTCGAATTTCACCACCGAAAGCAGAAGCGTCAGGTCGAGGTTCGATTTTTCCGACGCAATCTCTTCTTCCAGCAAAAATTCAATCCGGTCCCGGCTTGCCAGTTCGATGCGCCCCAGAAACACCCGCTGCCCATCGCTTAACTCGTACTGCTGCCCTTCCTGCGCGCGCAGCACGCGGCCGAGATGATGGGCGGCCTCGCCCTCCATCACTGCGCTCATGCCTTCAAACTGTTGTACGAAAAATCGCCGCCGCACGCCTACACCTTATTCCAACGCAGCAACGCTCACCGGACGCGACCTGCAGTCGCAGATCATTTAGTTTGCGCGCTCGCGGGCTGCACCTGCACGAATTGCCACCCAAAGCGTCCCTTGATGCAAAGATTCCCGTGCGTCACGCTATGCTCGAGCGGCGACATCACGCGAACAATCTGCCCTTCCTGCTGGTGAACCGTCAGGTCGCAGCCCACTCCGCAATAAGGGCAGATGGTGTCCGTTTGTGTTTGCCGCGTTTCGTCCCACGTGCCCGCCTGCCGCATATCGTATTCGCTCTTGAACATTAGCGCGCCCGTAGGGCACACGCCGATACAGTTCCCGCAATACACGCAGGCCGAATCCGGCAGCGGCACATCAAACTCCGTGGCAATGTGTGCGGAGAATCCGCGCCCCGCAACGGCAATAGCAAATGTGTTTTGCGCGTCCACCCCGCAAGCTTCCACGCACTTGTAGCACAGCACGCACTTCGAATAATCGCGGACGTACAGATCGTTGTCGATCTTTACCGCCTGCTTCACGGTAGCCCGCGTTTCCCCGAAGCGTTCCGGCCGCGCGTCGTAGCGATCCATGTACTCCCGCATATTGGGCGCTGTGGAAAGGTCCACGGAGGAGGCCAGAAATTCCAGCACCAGCTTGCGACTCAGGCGCACCCGCTCCGAATCGGTTTTGATGGACATGTTCGGTTCGACTTTGCGCGAGCAGGCCGGCACCAGCGTGCGCGAGCCTTCCAGTTCCACCACGCAAACGCGACAAACATTGACAGGCGTGAGACTCTCCAGAAAGCATAACGTCGGAGTTTCAATGCCGAGTTTCTTCGCGGCATCCAGAAT
>DATFYV010000014.1:0-3771 GCA_035314845.1 Candidatus Acidiferrum sp. | reverse complement strand
CCCGACGCCATCGTCATCATCGCCTACGGCCAAATCATCCCAGCCCGTCTCCTAACCATCCCAAAACTCGGCTGGATCAATCTGCACGCTTCCCTGCTCCCCAAATATCGCGGCGCCGCACCCATCAACTGGGCCATCGTGAACGGCGAAACGAGCACGGGCCTGACCACCATGCGCATCGACGCTGGCATGGACACCGGCGACATCCTTCTGCAACAGGAACTCGCCATCGGCGCCAAAGAAACTGCGCCGGAATTGGCCGCCAGAATGTCCGATGCCGGAGCACCTCTGATGCTCGCAACCTTGCGCGGACTTGCCGTAGGTTCGCTCGTCGGGCTCCCGCAAAACCATGTGGAAGCGACCATGGCGCCAATATTGAAGAAGGAAGATGGGCGCATCGGCTGGCGATTGCCGTCCCAACAAATTTTCAACCGCATCCGCGGCTTCGCTCCGTGGCCGGGAGCCACGACCAGCTTTCACGGCCAGAGCTGTCAGCTGTGGGGCGAGGCAATTGGGGCGAAACAGGTCGTAGCTGGAGTCGCCGCCGGCCATCCCGGCACGATCGTGGGTGTCTTCTGGGAAGGTCAACCCACCTGGATGGTAGTTTGCGGCCACGCAACCCTTCTGCGCCTCACCGCCGTCAAACTGGAAGGACGCAAACAAATTTCCGCATCCGAATTTGCCAACGGCGCGCGTTTAACAACTGGTGACCATTTTAATTAGCCCATTTGCTCCAAACTCAACGCTGAGGCATACTCGCCGTTTACAGCACCTGCGCCATTCACGCTGTTTGTTGGCCGCATCTGCGCGGCCCACTGGGAGCTTCAATGTTCATGAACGTCGCCACCGTAGCGGCCGCCTTGCGTTTTTCCAGTAAGGAGCGCGGACGCCTTCCGCATCACCTCCATCGTGCCGCAGCATGCCTACTCGCCGCGCAACTCGCCTGCCTGCCGCTCGGCAGCGCCGCCGCGGATAAACCCAAGGAATCCCCCGCCGTAAGCGATGCCGTGCTAACGGCCATGAAGGCGGAAATGTCCCGCGCCACCACCGACTTGGCCAAAACCGACCCTCCGCCCTACTACCTCAGCTACACCGTGTACGATCAGGATTTCACCGTGATGGTCGGCGCGTACGGCAGCCTGCTGCAGGACGCCGCAGCGCATCGCCGTCACGCCGACGTAGCCATGCGCGTGGGCACCCCAGCGCTGGACAACACCCACGGACAAAGCCGTCCGAGCGGCCTAACCTCCGGAACCCTGCCGCTGGGCGACGATCAAGACGCCTTGCAGCGCGTCCTATGGGAATTGACCGACCGCGAATACAAGCGCGCTGCGCCCGCACTCTTGAATGTCCGCACCAACAACGCTGTGCGCGCCGAAGAGGAGGACAAGTCTCCCGACTTTTCCAAGGAATCGCCCACCACGCACATCGGCAAGGCCAGTCCCCCGCCGCCCTTTGACCATGCGGCGTGGTCCGACGAAATCAAGCGCCTCTCCGCGGAATTCCGCAAATATCCGGAAGTGTATTTCGCCGAAGTAGTGATGCAGGTGCAGGATTCCAATTCCCGCATGGTCACCAGCGAAGGCAGCGCCATTGTTTCGCCCAGCGCTTCCACGCGCCTGGTAATGGAAGCGCAAACCCGCGCCAGCGACGGCATGGAACTGCTGCGCGTGGAAACCTTTCAAGCACCCAGCGCGGCCGGCTTGCCCAGCGAAAAGGAGCTTTCCGCCAAGATCGAGAAAATGGCCGTGGACCTGAAGGCCCTGCGCGACGCCCCCACAGCGGAGCCCTACGACGGTCCGGCGCTACTCAGCGGCCGCGCCGCGGCGGTTTTTTTCCACGAAGTGCTCGGACACCGCCTGGAAGGCCATCGCCAAAAGGACGAAGAAGAAGGACAGACCTTCACCAAGAAAATCGGCCAGGAGGTCCTGCCGAAATTCCTGAGCGTCACCGACGATCCCACGGTTTCTGAAATCGCCGGAGTCAAGCTGGCCGGCACCTACTCCTACGACAACGAAGGCACGCCTTCGCAGCGCGTGGACGTCATCAAGGACGGCATCCTGCAGAGCTTCCTGATGTCCCGCATGCCCATCAAGAACTTCGCAGTCTCCAACGGCCACGGGCGCAATCAACCGGGCCTGATGCCCACCGGCCGCCAGGGCAATCTAATCGTCACCTCCACGCAAAAAGTTCCCGAAGATCAAATGCGCCAAAAGTTGATCGACGAAGTGAAGAAACAAGGCAAACCCTACGGCCTGTACTTCGACGACATTCAGGGCGGCTTCACGTTGACGCAACGTTCCCTGCCGCAAGCGTTTCAAGTGCTGCCCGTAATCGTCTATAAGGTATATGCCGATGGCCGCCCCGACGAACTCGTCCGTGGCGTGGACATCGTCGGCACGCCCTTGGCGTCTCTGACGCGCATCATCACCACCGGCGACCAGCAACACGTCTTCAACGGCGTGTGCGGCGCGGAAAGCGGCAGCGTGCCCGTAGCCGCCGTCGCGCCCGCGATGCTGTTTAGCGAAATGGAAGTGCAAAAGCGCCAGCACGCCCACGAACGCCAGCCGATTCTGCCGCCCCCCGGCGCTTCGGATAGCACCGCATCCAACAAGTCCAGCAAACCTGAGGCCCACCAATGAGCACCGCTCCGGCATTTGTAGGGGCGCAGCATGCTGCGCCTCATCTCGGCAGAGCGTATGCAATGCCAAGGGGTCGGTTCGTAAATTTTGCGCGCACCCTCCTTTCCTTTGCGCTCTCCGCAGTCGCGGCCCTGGTGACGATCTTCACCGCGGCGTCGTTGCATGCCGCACCGGTGACGGACGACGCCAAACCCACCGCCGCGACTTCCGCCGCCCGTTCTACTTCGCCCATGCTGGCCGCTAACGCCGCGGCCAAAGGCGACGCCCTGCTCGAAGCTCTCCTCACCGAGCTGGAGCGCTCCAAAGACCAGCTGAAAATGGACCAGGTGCAGCCGCCGTATTACATCGAATACCGCGTCAATGATGTGGAAGATATCTCGGCGGAATCGGCTTTCGGCGCGCTGCGCGAAAGCCAGAAAGCGCACGTCCGCATCCTGCGCGTGGTGGTGCGCGTGGGCGACTACAAACAAGACAGCTACTACGGCCAGGGCATCGGCGAAGCCAATATCCTGCCGCTGGACAATGACACCTTCGCTTTGCGCCACCAGATTTGGCTGATCACCGACGAAGCCTACAAAGCCGCCGGCGAAGCACTCGCCGAAAAGCAAGCCGCGTTAAAGCAATTCTCCGCGGACAGCAATCCCGTGGACGATTTCGCCAAAGCCCCGGTGCTCACCGAGCTGCAGCCGACCGTCACACTCAAAGTGGATGCCGCCGCCTGGAAGAAAACCCTGCAGGACGCCACCGCGCTGTACAAACAGTATCCCGACATTCAGGACGTCAGCGCCTCGGCGCGCTTCACCACCAACAACGAATACTTCATCAACTCCGAAGGCACCGTGACGCGCACCGGCAGAGCCACCTACACCGTGCAGTTCGCGGCCTACGCGCAAGCGGAAGACGGCATGCGCCTCGGCCGTACCCCGGCTTGGACCGTGGCCGACGCTTCCGAACTGCCCTCGCGCGACGCGCTGCTCGCCGACGCCAAGAAGACGCTGGACACCATCGTGGCGCTGCGCAAGGCGCCTATCGTCGAGGAAGAGTACCGCGGCCCGGTGCTCTTCGCTCCGGACGCCGCCAACGACATCGTAGTCTCGCTGCTGGGGTCAAATCTGGTCGGGCGCAAACC
>DATFYV010000013.1:0-6381 GCA_035314845.1 Candidatus Acidiferrum sp. | reverse complement strand
GCCTTGCACGTCCGCATAGACCACGTTCTGAGCCGGACCCCAGATTTTCTTCATTACGTTGCGAAACTCTTCCCAATTCTTGGCTTTGCCCAACAGGTTGTAATTGCTGACCAACCCTCCGGGCTCCGTAGCCGTCCAGCGCAGAGCGTAGCCTTTTTCGCCATCGCGGCGGACCACGGGACCATGGCGTGTGAGCACCACGGAGAAATGTTCGTCGGGCTGGCCGCGTACCTTGATGATTTCTTGGACGATTTGCGCTTTGGTCCACGCGCCCTTCACGCGATATTCGTCCGGGGCGGCGGGATTAAAGGTTTCGATGTACAAATCCTGGACATCCGCGCCGTTGTTGGTGACGCCCCAGGCAACCTTGTCGTTGTGTCCAATGACCACCAGCGGCGCGCCCGGCAGAGTGACACCCTTTACGTTCCATCCCGGAGCGGTCAAATGCAACTCGTACCAGATGGGGGGAACGGAAAGTTCCAGATGTGTGTCATTGGCGAGCAACGGTTTTCCGGACGCGGTATGCGCTCCGCTAACCACCCAATTGTTGCTTCCGAGTCCGTGGCGGATTTCGCTGCTGGAGGCCTGCAAAAATTCTCCCACAGCAGGCAAAAGCGAATCCGTGGAATGCGCGCGCGATGCTGAACGAGAACGTTGCGAACCGGAGTGGCCCAGAGCCAGGAGTGCCGAGGTCAGATCGACGTACGGAGGCTCCTCGGAAGGATGAAGGATCGCGCCGGCTTGCGCTTTAAGGACCGTGTCCGGCTTCATGTCATCGTCGTCATCGTCCTCGTCGTCGCTATTGTTGTCGGCTCTTGCGTGCGCGCCCTTCGAGCCATCGTTGGGAATTTCCGGATCGCCGATCACAAAGTGGTCCATGGCCGCGTTTTCCGCAAACAAATCTTTGGCGCGGTCCGCGCCGACGCGTTCGGTAACCTTGGCGCGCGTCAGCTCCTCCTCCCAAGTGTTGGTGAGAGTCAGATACATGTAACCGGAGATGGCCAGGGTGTCCGAGGGTACCCAGGGACGAGGCCTGTATTTCAGCAGGGAAAATTCCAACGGCAGGTTTTTGCCGTGCTGCTCGATAAAACGATTCACGCCGCGCGCGTAGGCTTCCATATTTTCGCGCGTTTCGGCGTCCAGTTGCGCGGCATCGCGCTCCGCAGCGCGAGCGAAGCCCATGGTGCGAAAATTCTTGTCGATTCTTAGCGTGGCGGGACCGAGAATCTCCGAGAGCTGCCCCTTCGCCGCGCGGCGCAGCAAATCCATCTGCCAGAGGCGGTCCTGAGCCATCACGTAGCCTTCCGCCTCCAGCATATCCGGCACGGACGAGGCGCGAATGTGTGGCACCCCCCATCCGTCACGCTCGACGGTGACTTCCTTTTGCAGGCCGGCCACTTTTACGGTGCCATCGATTTGGGGAAGCGGACGGTACACCAGCCACCAGGCTATGCCGCATACAGCCAGGACCAAAATTGTCAGCAGCCAGCCCAACCAGCGAAGAACGGTCAGCAATGTCACTCCTATGAGCGATGGCGCCTTGAGGAAGCGCGAATTTCGAGTCTAGAGTACGACCCGGGTGGGCGCAACCCGCGTGGGGTACAGGCGCGGGACAGGAACCGGACGAGGGTAAACCTGGTGGTGCGTGCCGCGGGCCACGGTGTGTTTTCAGTTCCGCAGGAGCGCGTGGCGTGCCGCGAGGTAAGCGCTGTGTAATCAGCGTACTGCAAGTGGGCGGCGGTTTGCTTTAGGGAATGCGTAGGCGAGGAGGCCGCCATGTCAGCAAATCAAGGCAAGAATTCCGCAGGACAAAAGGAAAGTGAGCCAATTCTTTTTCGCGATGTGGAAAGTTCATCGGAAGAAATTTCGGGCCGTGCGCGAACCATTGCGATCTGGGTTGGACTATTTATTTGCGCGATTGTGGTGAGTCAGTTTGGTCGGCCGTCACGGGCGCGCGAACGGGAATTTTTGCGTGGGGCGGCAAAGGTGGAAGCGCTGGGTCAGTCCACGCAGGCTACTCCAGGGGCGAAGCGGGTTCACGATGGCGGAGTTGCAGCCATGCACGGCGAAGGGGCGAAAGAAGTAACACCTGCTATTTATGTCAGCAAGAAATATGGCGTGGCGTGGCAGTATCCGCGTACCTATGTGCTGCGCAAGGGCGCGAATGCGAACTTGAATTTGGCAGGGCAGACGGCGGCGGCTTCCGCCTTCGCGGGCGCTGGCGGCGTGACCCTGGCTACGGTGAGCATTCCGGCGCGGCTGTATCCGAACACAGATTTCAAGAGCGCTTCGTTTACCGTGCGCGTGAATCCCCACATCGGGGAGACTGAGTGCGGACAAATTAAGATTTCCGCTGCGGACGGCGGAGACGGCGAAAGCTTTCCTGCTTCGCAGATTACCGTTGGCACGATCGATTTCGTTGAAGCCGATGTGAATGTTGAGGACGAAAGCGGAGCGCCTGGAGTCGCGACGCTGGAGAAGTTTTATCACGCGTATGACAATGACGCCTGCTATGAATTTGCCATGAGCGCGAGCAGCGGCGGGATTTCCGCGCAGGCCAAGGCTGCTAGCGTCGACCGCGACGATATTTTTGACTTGCTTACGGAAATCCTGACTAGCGTCACGATTGTTCCGCGCAATGGGTATGTGGCTGGCGGCGCAGCGGAAAAGCCGAACCCCCGCTGACGATCGGGGAACCAGATTTTCCTCCGGAGGCGGGTGCAGGGAAAGGCGCCCGCCTCCGATAGAAGCTCGGGGTAAACAGAAGGCGGCCGGCTTACAAGACTTTGCCGTCGGGCGTGAGTTGGTGGACTTCGCCGAGGTTTAGCTCGCGGATGCCGGGTTCGATTTTGGCGCGGTCGCCGACGATGATCCAGATGAAGTTGTCGGGATGCACCACTGTTTTCGCGGCGGCTTCCACGTCGGAAACTTTCAGGGCACGCACCTTGCCGGCGTAGGTTTCGTAGTAGTCGTCGGGCAGCGCGTATTGCACCTGATCATCGATGGAGGTTTCCAGGGCGTCGAGGGTCTCGCGCGAGCCCGGCAGCTTCAACGTTTCGTTGGCCTGCGTTTTCGCCAGTTCCTCGGGACTGACGGGCCTATCGCCAAGAATTCCACGCAACTCTTTGTTGGCCTCCACGAGCGATTCCTTGGTCTTGTCCGTCTGCACCGGGCCGATGAAGGTGAACGGCCGCTGCGCGCGGGCTTTCACGAGAATCGTGCGTACGCCATAGCTCCAGTGTTTGTCTTCGCGGAGATTCATGTTCAAGCGCGAACCGAAGGTGCCCCCAAGTTCGTCGTTCATGGCCACGATGGCCACTTCCTGCGGGTTGGCGGTGGGCGGCGCGATGTTGGCGACGTAAATCACGGATTGCAGCGCGCCGGGCTTGTCCATGATGTACACCACCGATTTGGAAGGCAGGGAGACGGGCGCAATGTTCTTCTTGGGCACGTCGCCGGCTTTCCATCCGGCGAAGAGAGTTTCCAGCTTGGGCTTTATTTCGCCCAGCGTGGTGTCGCCTACGATCACCATGGTTGAGTTATTGGGCCGGTACCACACGCTGTGGAATTTGACGAGGTCTTCGCGCGTGAGCTTGCTGACACTCTCGGTGTTGCCTGAACCTGACAGCGGATTGCCGTAGGCGTGCCCGGAGCCATAGACGAGCGCAGGCATCACGCGCTGCGCCATCTGCACGGGAGTGTTTTGTTCACGTTGGATGGCGGCGAGTTGCAGTTTTTGCTGGCGCTTGAAGTCAGCCTCGGGGAACGAAGGATGCAGAATCACGTCGGCGTAGAGATCCAGTGAGGGATCCAGCTTTGACTTGAGCGCGGAAATCTTCACGATGGAGGAGTCGAGATTGGAGGTGGCGGTCAGTTCAGCGCCGAGCAGTTCGAGCTTGTCATTAATTTGCAGCGCATTGAGCGTCTTGGTGCCGCCCGTAAGCAGCGATGTGGTGAGGGTGGCGGTGCCGGGCGAGGCGAGTTGATCGGCGGCGAAGCCCGCGTCGGTAATCAGCGAAAAGTTGACGATGGGCGTGTCGTGGCGCTCGGCGAGCACGATTTTCAGGCCGTTAGAAAGCGTCGCGTGTTGCAGCTTGGGCAGCTTTAATTCTGGCGGAGTGCCAGGGTCAGGCATTTTGGAACGATCCGCACCGGTGGACGCGGTTTTGTATTCAGGGAAGGGCAGGACATCGAGAATGTAGACGCCGTCACTGAGCCAGCGGCGCGCGGCTTCGCGCAGGTCTTCCGCGGTGGCTTCGTGGATGCGCTTCTCGCTGATTTTGTAGGCCCCCGGGTCGCCCAGATACACCTGGTTGCTGGCGAGGATGTCGGACTTGCCGCCGAAGCCGCCGATGCGCTGTGCGCCGCGAATGAAGGCGGCTTCATCCTGAATCTTTACGCGGTCGAGTTCTTCGGGTGTGGGGCCGTCCTTGAGAAACTTTACCAACTCTTCGTCGATCGCTTTTTCCACTTTGTCGAGATCTTCCTGCACTTTGTCTGCGGGAATGCCGGGGCGTGCAGTGACCTGGATGTAGAATTGTCCGGCGATTTCATTGGTGTCGGCGAACACGTTTACGGCCGTGGCGATTTGGTCGTCGTAGATCAGCCGCTTATACAGACGCGAAGTTTTTCCTTTGGCGAGGACATCGCTTACCATGTCCAGATAGTCGCCATCGGCGCTGCCAAACTCCGGAATGTTCCAAACTTTGTAGATGCGCGCCTGCGGGACGCGGTCCTGCACCACTTCGCGGTGCGTGCCGGTGCGCTTGGCGATCCACACCTGCTGATGCGCGACGGGCGGGCCGGCAGGGATGTCGCCGAAGTATTTTTGTACTTTCTCCTTGGCGGTTTGCGGATCGATATCGCCGGCGATGACGATGACCACATTCGAGGGGCCGTAGTAGGTCTTGAACCAGTCTTGCACGTCGGTCATGGAGGCGGCGTCGAGGTCGGCCATGTCGCCGATGGTGGTCCAAGAGTAAGGATGGCCCGCGGGATAGGTATTTTTGGTGAGCAACTGGCGGGTGACGCCGTAGGGCTGATTTTCGCCTTGGCGCTTTTCGTTCTGCACGACCCCGCGCTGCAGGTCGAGGGTTTTTTGATCGAGGTACCCAAGCAGGTGGCCCATGCGGTCGGATTCCATCCACAGCGTGAGGTCCAGCGCGGGGGTGGGAACGTCCTCGAAATAGTTGGTGCGGTCGGAGTTGGTGGTGCCGTTGAGATCGGTGGCGCCAATTTTTTCCATCACGTCGATGTAGCTGCCCTTGGAGTGCTCGCTGCCGCCGAACATTAGGTGCTCGAAGAGGTGGGCGAAGCCCGTTTTGCCGGCCCTTTCGTTGCCGGAGCCGACGTGATACCACATGTTGACCGCGACGATTGGGGCCTTGTGGTCTTCGTGAACGATCAAGGTGAGGCCGTTATCGAGCACAAATTTCGTGTACGGAATGTCGACGACGCCATCTTTCTGCGCCCTCACCGCCATGGGCAGGGCCGCGCACGCGGCCAGCAACACGACTGCAAACAGTCTCGTACGAATACGCATCAAGCAACCCTCCGCAGACATTTTGCAAACTTTGCGAGTCTACACCCACCCGCCGCAGATTGGAATGCGCAGGAGCGCCGCTGTTTGATCGTTCGCCAGGTGAAGAGGTGATGCTTCGCGGTCCTAATTTAAACTTTTGCCTGGCGGTCGAGGCCGGTTAAAATGCGAAGCTGCGCCACGACCAGCGCATCAAGATTGACGGGCTCATCGTTGCGGACCAGCCGCGCTCCGCGCTCCGAGTCGGGAGCGTTGGGGTCCAGTGCATATCCTTCGATGCTCAGGATCAGGTCGGGCTCGTGTTGGGGCCGCGCGGTATTTTTGATGGTGACCAGGCGCTTCCTGGAATCGAAGTGCACGGTCATCTGATAGGGCTTTCCCGCGCACCAGAGCCGCAGGTCGCCCATAATCGTTTCCTTGCAGGAGATGGTTTGCTCTCCGGTGATGGCATTCCACTCTTTGCATTTCGCGTTGATCGTGCGCGTAACGTGGCTCCAAACGGTGGGAGCCAGAGCGATCGCCGCCTCGGTGTTGGCCTTGTTCTCGTGCGCCTGACCTTCTTCCGTAAGTTTTGTGGCCAGATACTCTTCGGCTGCCCGCTTCGCGCTTTCTTCGCCCATGTGCCGGTGACCCCACGAACGATTCTACACAACATTGTCACGGCTAACGAAACAGTAGTGGCGTGAGCAGTAGCGATTTGCTAATCCACTCGCTGCAAGAACTAGCGGCTGCGCGAATGAGGAGCGATTTGGCCGGGCTGAAGCCCGGCGCCTACACAAGGCGGGCCCGCGCCTTCGTGGATTGGATTCTGGCCGAAGATGAGGGCTAGAATCGGGGATGGA
>DATFYV010000012.1:0-13432 GCA_035314845.1 Candidatus Acidiferrum sp. | reverse complement strand
CAAATGGGGACCGTGCCACTACAGACCATGAAGTTGCGCGACAGCATTTATATGTTGTATGGAGCGGGGGGCAACATGGTGGCGCTGAACGGCCCAGACGGCAAAGTGCTGGTGGATTCGAGCTTTTCCACGGTGACGCCGAAACTGCGAGACGCCCTGGACGGCTTGGGCAGCGCGCCGCTGAAGGTGCTGATCAACACCCACTGGCATTTCGACCACACCGATGGGAATCAAGGGCTGCATGAGGCCGGTGCGCTGATCGTGGCCCACGAAAACACGCGGAAACGGCTCTCCACCCCCCAGGAAATGGCTGCGTTTGGATTGCACTTTGACGCCGCACCGGCAGCAGCATGGCCGCAACAGACGTTCACGGACGGCACGGCACTTTATTTCAACAATGAACGCTTGCACCTCGGCTACTTTTCACCCGCGCATACCGACGGCGATATCTACGTGCACTATGCCAATGGCAATGTGCTCCACATGGGGGATATCTGGTTCAACGGAAACTATCCGCTGATCGACGGGAGCACCGGAGGCAGTATCAACGGAATGATCACTGCCTCAGAGCGAGGAATTAAGCTGGCGGATGCGGACACGAAGATTGTTCCGGGACACGGTCCGCTGGGGGACAAGGCCGGTCTCACCAAATATCACGACATGCTGGCGACGGTGCGGGACCGCGTGAAAAAGCAAAAAGATGCGGGAAAGTCCCTGGCGGAAGTGACAGCGGCGAAACCGACCGCAGACCTGGATGCGCAATGGGGCAACGGAAGCATCAAACCGGACTTTTTTGTGAATCTCGTATATTCCACGCTTTAGACGCGCCCTCTAGGTTAGAGACCAGCCCAGAAGCGTGAACATGAGGAACAGCGCGAGGGCGCCGAGGCTGACGAGCGAGAGGGCTTTGCCTTTACCCAATAGGCAGTTACGAGTTTCGCCCTTCACACAGAGAACTACCGCAACGATCAGCACGCCACCCCAGGAAATGGCGCAGGGCAGGCCGGGATATTGCGCGAGAGCCGCGAGGGTGCGCTCCGACGGCTGACCGGCGGGGATCCACCACGGGAGGATGGGAGCAAAACCCGCAGCCAGGACGGACACCAGAATCTTGCGGCTAATCCAGCCTTTGATTTTGGTGGCGGGTTTCTGCCTGCGAAACTTGCGCCACACGAAAAACTCCCACAGCAGCAGGGCGGCAGCGAGGGGTATCCACCCGTAGAGGGAGCCTTGACGGTCTACCCACAACCAGCAGCGGAACAAGACGATCGATGGGCGCGCAGCAGAGAGCCTGGGCAGCAAATACATGCTGGCGACGGTGTTGCCAATCGTAGCGACCAGCAGCAAAGCCAGGCTGATCAATTGCACCCACTCCTGCGACGGTGCCTTTCCACAACGAGTGCAGATGGGGCGCTCGGGGAGAATTTTCAGTCCGCAATGCTCGCAGTACACAGCGACCTCACGTCGACGCCAGTGACGTTTGCAACGGACGACAGCGTCCGAGTTGAGGAAGCCTACCTCCGCGGAGCGCCGCCGCCTACTGGTCTGAAGTGCAGATATCGCTGGCGGAAGGGCGATGAACGATGGGAGAGGTGTGGGCCGCGGCCGAAAAGCTCCAAGACGAGGAACTTGGGGCTGGTGCCAGGACTACTGATTGGATGAAGGTGTGATGGGCAGCATCGGAGGGCGATCTAAAAGTCAGTGCTTACACGAAACGCGTCTTGGCGGAGAGGTCAGTTTTCGCTCAGAAATTCCACGTCGGGGGGGCCGGGTAGGAGGCCGGCGGCGGTGCCGCGGGCGATGAGTTCGATGACGGCTTTTTTGCCACGTTCGCCGTAGCCTAAAGTCCATTTATTCACGTACATGCCGACGAACTTGTCGGCGAGTTCGGTGTCCATGTCGCGGGCGAACTGCATGGCGTAGTTTAGGGCCTCTTCGCGGTGCTCGAGGCCATAGGAGACGCTGTCGCGGATTACTTTGGCTACTTGGCGGCCGAGTTGCGGGCCGAGGGCGCGACGGACAGCGTTGCCACCGAGGGGGAGCGGGAGATCGGTTTGTTCCTGCCACCACAGGCCCAAGTCGATGATGCGGTGCAGGCCCAACGATGGGAAGAAGAGCTGGCCTTCGTGGATCAGCAGGCCGGCTTCGACGACGCCATCCTGAACAGCGGTGATGATTTTGTCGAAGGGCATGACCACCGGCTCGAAATGGGGCTCGTACAACTTCAAGGTCAAGTAGGCGGTGGTTTGCAGGCCGGGGACGCCAATGCGCTTGCCCGAGAGTTCTTCCTTTTTAATGTGCTTGCTGGACACGACGATGGGGCCGTAGCCTTCGCCGAAACTGGCGCCGCAATCAAGCAATACATATTTATCGCGCAGCGAGGGGTAGGCGGCGAAGCTAACCGCCGTCACGTCATAGGTTTCCGTGAGTGCGGCTTCGTTCAGCGTCTGGATGTCGGAGAGCACGTGGGTGTACTTGTACCCGGGAGTGGCCAGTTTGTGAGTGGCCAAGGCGTAGAACATAAATGCGTCGTCGGAGTCAGGAGAGTGCGCGAGCTTGATCTCGACGGGCTCTTTTTCGGTTTTGTGGGCGCTCTGGGTGGCGGACATGCTGGGTTTCTTCCTTTGCGTGCCAAGAATAAGCCTGCGCAGACTAAACTGCCCGGTGTGCTGGGCGGCCGGGAACGCGCGCCGTGAACCGACACTCCCCCCTGCTGCGAATTGCGGGGACCGTACAGGGAGAGAACCTGCCGCGAGGACTGACGGGCGCTGCCAAGCGATTTCTTGCCAGCAAAAGCGTAGCACAGAGATGCACGACGGACAAACGGCGAAGTGGCGGCGGAAAAACGAAGATTCCGATAGATTTTTGAATTTGCCGTCATTCCGGACAAGAACGGCAAGCAGCAATTTCCACAGCCTTGCACAGCGAGTGTGATACGCCGGCGCGACTACAACCACTAATATCCGAGAATCCTATTTCCCTCGCCCAGGCACGAACCCTCGAAGACGGTTTGGGACCACGGAGAGCGAAGTTTCCCCAGGACGACGTCTCCCTGAGTTGGGAGGAGCGATGAACAAGGTCATGGTGTTATGGGTCGACCTTCGCTCACAGCGTTGCGGAGACGGTTTGTGCCGGAGCATGCCCGAAGCGTACCAAGCGCTGGAAGTAAAGAGCCCGGGAGCAATCCAACCGGCAATTGCTAGCATCCTGCCGGAATTTTTGTGCTTTGAATACGACTATCCGGTGAGGGAGCAACGGGAGGCGTTGCGAGCCACGCGGCTGAGAGCCCGTGGCAACGCCGCGCCCGGCCCGCCGTTCACCGCGAGTTGTTGCGATGCGGTACCGCTGGGACCGCCTGCTGCCTCGGCCCTCAATATCCGCTGTACAGCTTGGTTGCCAATCGCCCGCTGCAAGTGCACCACGCCCTGCGGGTGATGACCCTCTCCCTTGGAATAGTTAGGTTGAGCCAGACAAGACGACTCTGGCCTTTGCGTGCGGCTTCGCTTTGGCGCGAACGTGGGCATAGCCCATCTTGATTTTTATGGTGGGCCTGGGTGGACTTGAACCACCGACCTCGCCCTTATCAGGGGCGCGCTCTAGCCACCTGAGCTACAGGCCCATCAAGTCATACAACGCAACCCGTAAATTCTATCAGGCCCCCGCACCCCGCACAACTCTATCTCCACCAGTGCTCCGCCCACGGTCCACAGATTTTCGGGCCGCAGATTTAGCTTGACAGGTTACTACACAGTTTGGTACACTGCTCCCTGTAGAAAAGTGCGCTTAGCCCCTGACTAACTCTCCCTGTATTTTCAGTGCCTTGCCGTCAATCCAGCCGGAATTTGCGCGCAAAAATCCCCGCGTTTCCGGAGGTTCCCGCAAATTATTTTCGCGCTTGGGCGGATCAAATGGGGAGTAATCACTTTACCAACAGAGACCAGACATAACTGGTCTAGAATGAATACTTGCATATCATACTGAGCGCAAAAGACTTTAAGTTGACTCGGCTCAGCATCTTATGAAATTGGAGGCCCCGCGCTTCCCGAATCGCGCCCCTCGAACTCACCCGCGCGACCGGGGCTTATTGCACAAACCCAACATTCGGCGCCGCTCCTCCCTCGGGCGCTTCCTTGATGGCCCCAAACTGCGCCTCATACCGCGCCAGGTTCTCCCCCAGCGCCCGCCAGATCCTCTTCGCGTGGCCCGGGCTGACGATGGTGCTGCTCATCAATTTTCCTTGCGCCCCGTTCGGGAAAATGTAAATAAAATTCAGCGTGAACTCTTCGAGGTTGTGATGAATCATCACCAGGTTGCTGTACTGCCCTACTAATTCCTTTTCGTCGGCTTTGATCTGTACTTGCCCTGGTGTCTGTTGCGGTGTCCGCTGCTCGTCCATAATGTTGCGCTCCTCGCCTTCCGCCACGAAGTTATCACAAGCCGCGTTTCACCGCTCGTCCGAAGCTCGCCGGCCCACGTAGTTCTTGATTGGAGCCGCATTGCTGCGCAGAAGCGCTGGCAGTGAGAGTAGCGGCGTTGCCGTTCGCGCACACGGCGCAGCAGAGTGATTGACACGCAAGTGTATTAAGCGTAGTTTATTAGAGGAGTTTAGTGCAGTTAACATGCAACACCGCCCGTGCCGCCTATGGCCAGCATGACCCCACCGCAGATGGAAACGGAGCCGACTCTTGCGTCGGGCGCCGGCGTACGCCCGGGCGCGATCGCGGCTGCCTCCTCGGGCGCTCTCCATCCCTCGCTACCCGAAGCCCACCGCAGCATTCCCATCAATTCCACGGCTTCCTGGCTGCGCAAACTTTTCGCTTTCGCGGGACCGGGCTACCTCGTCGCCGTCGGATACATGGACCCCGGCAACTGGGCCACGGACCTCGGCGGCGGTGCCAAATTCGGCTACCAACTTCTCAGCGTGGTGCTGCTCAGCAACCTGATGGCAATGTTTCTACAAGCCCTTTCCGCCAAACTGGGCATCGCCACCGGCCGCGACCTGGCGCAAGCCTGCCGCGAACACTATTCCCGACGCACCAGTTTCTTGCTGTGGATCGCTTGTGAAATCGCTATTGCCGCCTGCGATCTTGCGGAAGTCCTCGGTTCCGCAGTAGCACTGCAACTGCTCTTCGGCCTGCCTTTGCTCGCGGGCGTGATCATCACCGCGCTGGACGTCCTCATCGTTCTCGCGCTGCAGGGCCGCGGCTTCCGGCTCATCGAAGCCTTCGTAGTCACCCTCATCGCTTCCATCGCCGCTTGCTTCGCCTACGAAATTTTCATCGCTCGCCCGATTTGGATGGACGCCGCGCGCGGCTTCGTCCCGCACATGGAAGTTCTCAAGAATCGCGAAATGCTGTACATCGCTATCGGCATCCTGGGCGCCACGGTCATGCCCCACAATCTCTATCTGCACTCCAGCATCGTGCAGACCCGCGCCTTCGGCTCCGGTTTCAAAGACAAGCGCGAAGCGCTGCGCTTTGCCTATATCGATTCCAACATCGCGCTGGGCATCGCGCTGTTTATCAACGCCGCCATTCTGGTACTCGCCGCGGCGGCCTTCCACACCCGCGGCATGCACGACGTGGCGGAAATCGCCAGCGCCTACAAACTGCTCAGCCCAGTGCTCGGCGCCAGCCTGGCCAGCACCATTTTCGCCTGCGCCCTGCTGGCCTCCGGGCAAAACTCCACGCTCACCGGCACGCTCGCCGGACAAATCGTGATGGAAGGCTTTCTCGATATTCGTCTAAAGCCCTGGCTGCGCCGCCTGATCACCCGCGCCATCGCCATCATCCCCGCGATCCTGGTCATCGCCATCGCCGGCGAAAGCAAAGTTACCTGGCTCATCATCCTGAGCCAAGTCGTCCTCAGCTTTCAATTGCCCTTCGCGGTAATCCCCCTGGTGCAGTTCACCAGCGACCGCAAAAAAATGGGCCCATTCGCCAATTCCCGGCTCACCACGGCGGTTGCCTGGCTAGTCGCCGCCGCCATCCTGCTCCTCAACGCCGAACTCGTGTACCTGACGCTCCGAAGCCCCGTGTAGATGCCGGACTTCAGTCCGGCCTCCGGAAACGCGGAGCCAGCACAACGACCCCTCTCAAGCAACCTCGGATACCGGTAGCTCCTGCATCGAAAAATCAAAAAGCCTCATTCTGCGCACTAAGACAGCAGGACTACCGAGCCGCGAGGTACGCGCGCAAAGTTATGCGAGAATCGTTCTTTCGCCATGACTGCCAGCGACCCCAGAAAACTCCGGATGCGCAAGATCCTGTTCGCGGGAGTGCTAGCTCTTGCAGCGCTGGTCATCGTCATGGCGGCGCGCGAAAATCGCACCTGGAACATCCCTGAAGAGGCCAAGCAGATGAAGAATCCCTTGCAGCCCTCGCCCGCCGCGTTGCAGGCGGCCCGCGAACTGTATCCCGAAAACTGCGCGCAATGTCACGGTGCCACCGGCAAAGGCGACGGTCCCGAAGCCCGCACCTACGATCCCCTGCCCGCGGATTTGAGCAACAAGAAGTTCAACGATGGCCTGACCGACGGAGAGATTTTCTACCAAATCAGCGAAGGCAAGAAACCCATGCCGTCGTTTAAACGCAGGTTCACCGAGGAACAGCGCTGGCAGTTGGTCCTGCTGGTGCGCTCTCTGGCAACTCCGCCGACTCCGGCACCGGCACCGGCGGAGAAGTAAGGCCTAGGAAGCTAGAGTACGGAAGCGCGTAAGGAAGCAACCGAAAAAAATCAATCCCCTCATAACTTCGTTGCTCCCGTGTTGGCGTTTCGCTATGGCCCACGTTTTGGTTATACTCCACGCAACAAATTTCTCCTGCAAAAGGATTACGATGCGCAGACTTTTCCCGGCTCTTTTCTGTTCTCTTGTGTTTAGCTCGGTCGCCGCTGCCGCTCCCGGGGCGGTGCACTGTGCGCACTTGCTCGATGTGCGCTCCGGCGAGATTCGCACCGATCAGACCATTGTGTTTGCGGCGGATGGCACCATCACCAACGTCGGGCCCGCAAAATCCGCGGTGATCCCGCCGAACGCAACGGCCATCGAGGTCGCGGGCACTTGCTTGCCCGGACTGATCGACATGCACACGCACGTGACCTTCGATCCGCAGGATTCCGGGTACGCTGGGCTGGGCATTTCCGTGCCCCGCGAAGCCATCACCGGGGTGAAAAATGCGCGGCGCACCCTGTACGCCGGATTCACCACCATCCGCAACGTAGGTGCCAGCGGTTTCACGGATGTGGCGCTGCGCGATGCCATCAACGACGGCGACGTGGAAGGCCCGCGCATGCTCGTTTCCGGCCCGCCACTCGGCATCACCGGCGGCCACTGCGACGACAACCTTCTACCCTACGAATATCACCACGTGGCCGAAGGCGTCGCCGATGGCCCCTGGGCGGCGCGCGCCAAGGTTCGCGAAACAATTAAATACGGCGCGGACCTGATCAAAATTTGCGCTTCAGGCGGAGTGCTCAGCAAAGGCGATTTGCCCGGCACACCGCAATACACGCTGGAAGAAATGATCGCCATCGCCGAGGAAGCGCACAAGCTCGGCCGCAAAGTGGCCGCGCACGCGCACGGCACGCAATCCATCAAGGACGCCATTCGCGCCGGCATCGACACCATCGAACACTCCAGCCTGATCGATGATGAAGGAATCGCCCTGGCCAAGGAGCACGGCACGTACCTGGTCTTCGACATTTACAACGACGACTTCATCCTGCAGGAAGGCGCGAAGGCCGGGATGCTGCCCGAATCCATCGAGAAGGAAAAGAAGATCGGGCGCTTACAGCGGGAAAATTTCCGGCACGCCTTCCAAAACGGCGCGAAGATCGCCTTTGGCACGGATTCCGGCGTCTATCCGCACGGCGACAACGCCAAACAGTTCGCCAAAATGGTGGAATGGGGCATGCAGCCCATCGACGCCATTCGCGCGGCAACCCTCAGCGCCGCTCTCGCGTTAGGCTGGTCCGGCAAAGTGGGAACGCTCGAGCCCGGCGCATACGCGGACATCATCGCGGTGCAAGGCAAGAGTCCGCTGGCTGACGTCACTGTGCTGCAATCGGTAAGCTTCGTGATGAAGGGCGGCGCGGTCGTGCGCAACGATCAAGCCGCCGCGCAAAAATAATTGCCGCCAGTAACGTCCAGCACGGATCCAAAAAAAACAAAAAAGGCCCGTTGCTAGCGGCCTTTTTTTCTTTTTGAATTTTCGTTGCTTCCTTACTTCATTACCTCGTTACTTCAATTTTTTACGCCGCCGCGCTCTTGACCTGATTCAGCGCCGCCGCAACTTCCTTCAGGTCCGGCACCACGGGAATATCGTAGTCCTTGGCCCAGGCCACTTTGCCGGCTTTGTTCACGATCACGATGGAGCGGCCGGTAATGCCCTTTTCGGGCAAGTACACGCCGTACTTTTCCGCCATGGCCCCGCGCGGATGAAAATCCGCCAGCAGCGAATAGTGAATGCCCATTTTCTCCGCGTAGGCTTTGTGGGACCACACGCTGTCCACGCTGACGCCCAGTACTTCCGCGTCCAGGGTTTCAAACGCTTTCATCTCATTCACGAAGCAGGCGTGCTCGTTGGTGCAGGTAGGGCTCCAGTCCAGGGGATAAAACATCAGCACCACATTTTTCTTTCCTGCAAAATCCGAAAGTTTTACTTCCTTCTGGGATTGATCCTTTAGTGTAAAATCCGGCGCCACGCTTCCGATGGCTAAGCTCATAATGGTTCCTCCTGGTAATTTTGACCGCCCCAAGAATACCACCTGTAGCGAGGCCATCTCCACCAGCCCGCAAGACCGCACCCGGGCAAACCGCTTCCTATGCACAGCTGCGCGAAGTACACTCCTGGTCAGGTAAGCCGAATGAGCGCTGAAGCCACACACCGCACACCGCTTATGCCCCTCCGCCAGATCGTCGACCGCTATCTCGCGCTAGCCGGGAGGTTTGGCAATGCGGTGCCGCTTTCCTCGTTCGGATGGACGGCTGCGGAGATTGAGAGCCTTTTTTCCGCTTACGACGAGGATTACCACATCAGCCGGTTTTTCCATTTTTCGAACACTTCCGGCACTTCCTATCTCATTGACAACGAACCTGCTACGCACATCGCGATTGACGCGGAGATTGCGTCGATTCTCTGACGAGAATTTTTGCGGCGGCGCTTCGGCTGTAAAGCAGCATCCAGCCGCACTTCGCGCAAACCTCTTCGGGGTAAACCCCGTTCCCAAACTGCCCTTATTGCTGGCTACGCGACCAATCCAGAATTTGTTCACGCAGCGTATTCAAGCTGTTGGTGATGCGGTCGCCCTCCACGTCTACCAGGGCGTAGCGCTGGACTTTGCTGTCGCCAAATTCCACCAAGCGGTTGTGATCTTCGCGCAGGTTTGGAAAGTCCTTATCGGCCACGCGGGCTCCCCGCAACGCGGCCACCAGCAGGGATAGAGTTTTCTCCACATCCTCGGCGAAGATTTTGAACGGCGGGCGCGCCGGAACCTTCGCGGTCTGCATCCATCCCGCGTCCAGGGCCATGACGGCATGTATAAAACGGTGGGAACTGGCCACCACGGCGCTGAGGCGCGTCAGTTGTTGCGGCGTGGTTCCCGGCTCGGAGGCCAGGCGCTCGATGGAGCCTTCGAGATTGGAGCGGGCTACGCGCGCAGCGCTCCGCGTACGCGCGATTTCGCTTTCGCCATCCGCGCCGCCGGAAACATAGGCGGCCGAAAGGGCGTGAAAATAAGCGCGGTAGGCTTCCAGCATCAGCGCCAGGCGCTCCCAAACTCGGGTGTGTTCCCAGGTGGGCCAGACCCAATAGGCCAGCAAGGCGAGTACGCCGCCACCCGCGGTGTTGATGCCGCGGGCCCAGATCACGTCCTTTGGCGCAATGCCCGCGATGGCGATGAGCAGCACCACGAGGGCGCTCACAGCGATACCAAAAATCCCGTAATTAGCGGGGCCGATCCAGCGCAGCAAAAAAGTAAAAACAAAAATCAGCAGAATCTGCGAAGTGACGTTGATGGGCAAAAAATGAAACAGTGCAGTGGCCAGCAATAAACCCACGATGGTTCCCGCAACGCGCAGCAAGCCGCGGCTGAATGTGGAGGTAAACTCCGGTTTGAGCACCAGTACGACGGTCATGGGCAACCAGTAGGAGCGCTGCCAGTAAAATCCGCGCCCCAGCGTTTCTCCGATGGCCACCATCACCGTCAGACGGATGGCGTGGCGGAAGGCCGAAGAGCCCAGACTGAAATTGGCGCGCAGCGTGGCGTACCAGCCGCTAAACTGCAGCCACCATGGCTGGCGCGCCTCTTCCTGATCGAAGGCTTCTTGTCCAATGGTTGTGCTGTGCGCGGCCAAATCCGTGACCGCGCGCAATTGTCCACCAAGCGCGTCGATCTGATAGGCGGCATCTTTGGCCACCGCGGTAAAAAAAGAGGAAGGCGATTGCCGGGCGGTGTCCGCGAGTTGCTGGGAAAAGCGCCGCAGGTCGGCGAAATCGATGCGCGCGTTGGAAAAATTGTCGCTGGTCAGCAGGCCAGCGACAGCACGCAGCGCCAGCGCCGCCTTCTGCAGCACTTCTTCCACAATGGCAATGGCCCCGTGGCCCGCGCTTTCGCGCTCCATGCGCAAACGCAGGCGCGCGAGCATCAGAATGCTGAGCCGGATGCGCTCGGACTGGTTGAGCAGGGAGCGGAAGCGCACCGCTTCCACGCTAGTGTCCTCGCCCAGATCCGTGAGCGCGGCCTGGGCCTCGTCGCTTTCCAGGCTGGCCGGGGGCGCAACTGTAGCCGACGTCGGGGCTTCCGCGGTGTTGGCCAATTGGGTAAAGAATTTGGCCAGCGCGCGGCGTTCCGGCTCGTAACGCTGCACCGGCCATAACGCCACGCTCAGCGCGGCTTGAAAGAGGCCGCCGACCAGCGCCAGGATTCCGGCGACGGCGGCCTGCTGGGCGGTGAGCGGCTGCGCGGCATAAATCAAAAGCGACACCAAGCTGATAACGCCAAGATCGGCGGCCGTGGTGCCCAGCGCCACCATCATTCCTGCCGCGAAGGCCCACCCCGTGGCCATGACGATGGCCAGGGCGCTGTGCGGTCCGGAGATGGCACCGGCGAAAACGGCGACCGCACACAGCAGCGCAGAGCCGGCCATGCGCTTGCCACGGCGCGCATAGGGATCGCTGCCGTCGGAATAGGAGACGTTGAGCGCGCCGCTGGCAACCACCAATCCGCCGCGCGGCATGCCCAGCGCATAGCCGGCGATCAGCGGCAAGGCCACCCCGGCGGCGTTGCGCAGCGCGCGATAAACGGAAACTTTGGTGTGGTCGAACTTCGTCAGCACGCGCCAGAAGGATTGCGTGGGGCTGGCATGGTTGGGGGGCGGTACCGGCGCAGCGGAGGCCGTGGCGGCAGTCTGTTGCGCTGAGAGAGGGGGACTCGCGGTGCTCATGACTGCTTTCAGGATAATGGAGGCAGGGGCGCGCACGCCGCAAATGTTTCTGCCGGCAAGAAGGCGAGATTGGTTTTGAATTTGTAGCGGCCGGGCTTTAGTCCCGGCCTTATTTTTGTGAGATACAAAGACGCCGGGACTAAAGCCCGGCCGCTACAAAGACAAATCAGCGAGCGCCCAGTTTGAGCGCGGGCAAATTAAATGTGGGGGAAATCTCTTTGCGCTTTGCCCAGTCGTGATAGGTGTGGCACTCGAAGCAGCGCGATTCGGCGTGGTCCGGACCGGACGCGTGACACGTCTGGCAGGTGGCGATGCCGGGCATGAGAACGTCGGTGGTCAGCGTGCTTGTCAGCGCTTGCGCATGGCAACTGGTGCACGTAAAACCGCCGTGCTTGTCGTGATCGAATTTGGCGTGGGGCATCCACTTGACGGTGGTGTTCGCGGGCGCGACCACGGGAAGCTGCGCGGGCGGCGTGGCGATTGCCGGAACGACCGCGGATCCGCTGATGGTTAGCGTATGGCATTCGATGCACGTTTTGCGCCACAGGAGCTGCTCGGCGTCGGCGGTGCGCTCGGCGACCCATTGTGCCGGGGTAAGGATGCGCACCGGCGGAAGGATTTTTTCCGCGAGGTCGCGGTTGGGGTCGCGCACCACGCGCACGTCGCCAGGATGCGCCGCGATGTACTGGGTAAATCTTGCGACGAGGAAAGCGTGCACAACTTCGGGTTTGTCGTGCGGGACGCCTTCGTCGAAATGCTTGTCGAAGGTCAGCAGATGGCACGACGCACAAGCAGTGGCGAATTTCACGGGAGCCATTAACTCGCGGCCGCCATTTATTTTGTGCGGCGGCAGCGTCTCGGCGTGCACTGGGAGGAGTTCGTCGGCGTCTTTGTAGGTGGTGCTGGCGGCGCGATATTTGGCGTCCGCATAAGTGAGATCGGCGGGCGCGGCGGCTGGGCGGTGGCAATTGCCGCATTCCAGCTGCACCAAGGGGCCGGTGGGTCCGCGACGAATTAATTTCATGTGCAGCGCGTGATTGAGTTTGATGGTGCCAGGATCGCTGGGTCTACCGCCGCCGCTGGAACGCAGTACAGCGAACTCGGGATGGCCATCCGCGAGAGAGCGAATGGCGTTCGCATAATTTGACGTGCCGCCGTTCGCCTTCAAGTCGGAGTGGCACTGCGAGCAGTTGGCGTTGCTGGCGGCGAGGAGATTTATGCGCCCGCGATGCTCGCTATGACACTCGGCGCAGGCGATTTTCTTGATGGCCTTGGAATGATGAATGGGCCCGTCATGACACCTGAGGCACGCGCTGTCTTCCGCTTTTTCTTGAAAAGCGCCGGCTTTTTGCACGTGGCAGGCGGCGCAATTGTTGCCCAGCACGGCGTGGGCTGCGGACATGCGCCCGCTGCTGTACACGCGGGAATCTTTGGCGAAGATCAACCAGCCGATCCACGCCAGCGCCAGCAGCGGTGCGCTCACGCTGAGCAACAGCTTGGCGCGCTTCAGCGGCGTCGACCGTTTGAAGTAGTTCAGGTCGATGCGCTGCGCGAGTTTTTTTGTTGTGCGTGTGCGTGCCACGTTCGTTTACCGCATTCTCCCCGCAACGCCATTGCGCGAAGCTCTTGTAGGGGCGCAGCATGCTGCGCCCCAGACATCGCAGGCGGATCGATCTGCCGCTCCGCCCCGCTAGTACCGCAGGGCCATCACCGCGTGCACCGCGCCCAACAAAATTAATGCCAGCGAGAGCGGGATGTGCACCAGCAGCCAGCCGTGCATCCACTGATGCAGCTGCTCCTGCTTGCGCAGCTGGCGCGCTTCGTCGCAAATGTCTTCGAGGTCGCTGAGAGTGGCCTGCGCGGCTTCGGGCAGCAGGGTGCGCACCGCGGCGAAGGCCAGTTTGGCCTTGTCCTCGCGGCCCAGCACCAGACGACGCTCGCTGGGACGCTCCAGGAACGGGCGCATCTCGTTGACATAAAAACGGCGCA
>DATFYV010000011.1:0-2780 GCA_035314845.1 Candidatus Acidiferrum sp. | reverse complement strand
CAGCGATTCGCGCCGCGTCCGAAGGTATTGCAGCTCCACGCTGTCTTCTGGAGGACGGTAAAATGGCACCTCAATGCAATCGTTGTCGTTCAGCGGCACGCCGAATCGCGAACGGAATTCCCGCAACTCTTCTTCATTGAGCTTCTTCTGCTGATGCGTGACGTTCTTGCCTTCACCCGCTTCGCCCAGGCCATAACCCTTGATCGTGCGCGCCAAAATGACGGTAGGTCCGCCTTTGTGATCCACGGCCGCCTTGTAAGCCGCATAGACCTTGCGTGGATCGTGACCGCCAAGGCGCAAACGCCGCAGTGCCTCATCGGGAAGCGGCTCGACCAGCGCCAGAAGCCGCGGATCGGTCCCGAAAAATTGTTCGCGCACGTACGCGCCGCTGGAAACCACCAGCTTCTGATACTCGCCGTCGACCATCTCTCCCATGCGCTTGACGAGCAAACCTTCGGTGTCGCGCTCCAGAATGGGATCCCACTCGCTACCCCACAAAACCTTAATGACGTTCCAGCGCGCCCCGCGAAACGCCGACTCCAGCTCCTGAATAATCTGCCCGTTGCCGCGCACCGGCCCGTCCAGCCGCTGCAGATTGCAATTAATCACAAAAATTAAATTGTCGAGTTTTTCGCGCGAAGCCAAAGTAATGGCGCCGAGCGATTCCGGCTCGTCTGTTTCCCCGTCGCCCAAAAACGCCCACACCTTGGCGTCCGTGACCGGCTTCAGTCCGCGATTCTCCAGATACCGGTTGAACCGCGCCTGATAAATAGCCATCAACGGGCTCAAGCCCATCGAGACTGTGGGATATTCCCAGAAATCCGGCATGAGCCAAGGGTGCGGATACGAGCTAAGCCCTCCGCCAGGCTTCAACTCCCGGCGAAAATTTTCCAGTTGCTGCGCGCTGAGCCGCCCCTCCACAAACGCGCGCGCGTAAATCCCTGGCGAGGCGTGTCCCTGAAAATAGACGGTATCGCCTTCAAACTCTGGCGTCCGCGCGCGAAAGAAATGATTGAACCCCACTTCGTACAGCGTCGCCGCCGAAGCATACGTAGAAATATGCCCGCCAATGTTGTGCTCCACGCGATTTGCGCGCACCACCATGGCCAGGGCATTCCAGCGGATCAAGCTCTTGATGCGCCGCTCGAGCTCCTGATCGCCGGGAAACAGCGGCTCCAGCCGCGCCGGAATGGTGTTGGCATACGGCGTGTTCGCAGTGAAGGGAAGATCAATTCCCGCCACGGTAGCGTGCGCCCGCAAGCGCTCCAGAATCTCCGTCGCCACTTCCGGCCCGCTGGACTCCAGCACCGAATCCAGCGACTCCAGCCACTCCTGAATTTCCACATCCTCAATGCTGCGTTGCGATTGTGTATATGTTTCGTTGTCCATGAGCGTGCTGGCCCTTCTTCATCCGGCTAGGTTCAGGCGCGGTACAACCCGCGAGTACAACCGCGGCGAAATTTTATCGCCGCTATAAGCACAATAGAATACACCGCCCGGCACGTCCATGCACGCGAGTCTTCCGCGCGGAAATTAGGTTGACCGGTCCTGCGCGCCATGCAGTATGCGGACGATATGCACAATTCCGGGATCAATCACGGGTTCGACCTTATACACCAAAATGTATGGCAATGATGGAATCACAAACTCACGGGTGCCCGGCTTTTTGCCCATGCGGCCGCGATTTGGGAACCCAGCAGTGCGGAGGCCGTTTCGTGGATGGTAAAGACCAGTTTCTCGGCGTTTTCTGGGGAGTTCTCGAATAGGTAATCCGAGATGTTCTGGAGGTCTTGATACGCAAGTTCGGCCCAGCGTAGCCGAATCACGCACGCTGCCGTTTTTCAGCCAAGTACTTTTCGATCCGGGCGCCAACTTCTTCATGCGATATTGTCTCGCCACGCGCAACTTCCGCCAAACCTTTTTCAACCTCACGGATGAACCACGCGTCATAATCGACCATGCGCTCAATAGCCTCGCGCACCAGGGATTCCCTATCGCGTCCCTGCTGCGCAGCGATGCGGTCCAGCTTAACTTGCAGTTCCGGCGAAATCCGGATGTCCATAAGCGCAGTCTAGTGGCTGATTATTGTGATGTCAACGTACCTTGCGGACCCTGTCTGGTTCCGTTCGCGCCGCCGCATTTGTCTCCGTCACCCCGCTATGCCAAACTACTCTTGGCACGAATAGCAGCCGCGAGGCCTCATGAGCACATCCCTAGGCAAACACGTTACCCTAACCAAGCCCGACGACTTCGGCTCCCTGCTCGAAGACGAAGGCATCATCTTCACCACCCTCGACAAAGCCGTCAACTGGGCCCGCCGGAGCTCCATCTGGCCCCTCGGCTTCGGCTTGGCCTGCTGCGCCATCGAGATGATGTCCATGGCCGCAGCCCGCTTTGACGTCGCCCGCTTCGGCGCGGAAGTTTTCCGCCCCTCCCCCCGCCAAGCCGATTTAATGATCGTTGCCGGCCGCCTCTCGCAAAAAATGGCCCCCATCGTCCGCCAGCTTTACGATCAAATGCCCGAACCCAAGTGGGTCATCTCCATGGGCGCCTGCGCCACCAGCGGCGGGGTATTCAACAACTACGCCATCGTGCAAGGCTGCAACCAGGTCATCCCCATAGATGTATACGTCCCCGGTTGCCCCCCGCGCCCAGAAGCCCTGCTCTACTCGATCCTGCAACTCCAAAAGAAAATCGACAACGAAAAAGGTTCCTTCAAGCGCGCCCTAAACATCGGCCAAACCAAATCCCTCGCCGAGCCAAGCCAAGGCGCGTAGCCG
>DATFYV010000010.1:0-13920 GCA_035314845.1 Candidatus Acidiferrum sp. | reverse complement strand
ACGCAAAGTGTATTGGGTGAGCGGCGAACTAGACCACAAAGAGATGAAGTTTCACGCACAAAAACGCGGCTTGCTCGATTCCGGCGCTTACTACGCGCCAAAGACGCAAACCGCAGCCAACGGCGACCGCATTTTGTGGGGTTGGATCACCGAGATACGCCCGGAGGCGGAATTCAGCAAGGCTGGCTGGGCGGGGTGTATGTCGCTGCCGCGCGTTCTATCGCTGGACGTAGATGACGCGCTGGTGATGCACCCTGCGCCGGAACTGGCGAAGTTGCGCGGCAAGGAGTTTGTGCTGGCTGCTGCCGCGGCATCTTCGGCGGAGCGTTTGAAAAGTTTGCGCGCCCTGCGCATCGACAATCTTGCCGCCGAAATTTCTTTGCGCTTCCGCCCCGCGCCATTTTCCATGAATCTGACGGACGGCGCACAAAATGTTCTGAGTCTCTCCTTCGATCCCGCCAAAATCGGCGATGAGCTTGTCGTCAACGGCGCGGCGGCGAGTTTGCCGTCCGAAGGCCTAAAAGAAATGTCCATGACTCTGTTCCTCGACGGCTCGGTGATCGAGTTGTTCGCCAACGGCCATGCCTGCCGCACCGTTCGCGCCTACCAAATTCCTACGCAGCCTTTAGCCATCGACATCGCCGAAGCCGTTCTGGCCAACGTGCTTTCGCTGCACACGTGGCAGATGACGCCGATCTCGCCGGATCGCTTGACCACCTGAATCGCCGCATACAGTGAATCCCGGCCTAATTCTTGCTGGACACTGGCGTGTTCGCCTGGTTGCCGATCGTACGCTTAAAGGTCTTGTGAAAAATGGAAACGCCGAAGGTGGGACTTTCCCGCGTGCCGGTAATGGTAACGGGCAGCTCCGTTCCCGCGCCGTTCTTGCTGAAAAAGGGATCCAGCAGCTTCAGGAAATCAGACTTTGCTCCTGTAACCAATTGCGAAAGTTTAGCCTCCAGCCGCACGTGGCCCTTGAAATTCAGCTCGCCGCCCTGCACGCCATAATCCCCGGTGAGATCCACCGCGGCCCCCGGGACGCTGAAGGTCACACTGGAAAAATGAATCGTCCCGTTTTCCAAATGAAATTTGCAATGCAGGTCTGAAACCGAGCTGCCTGCTTCTTCGTCACCAGGTTTTCCTTCGGCACGCCGGCTCAGCGATTGCAATTCCTCGCGAATTTTCTCGCTGCTCCATTGCGCGTTGTCGACGGTGACATCCGCGTCCAGAATCATTTTGTCGATGACCTTTATTTTTCCTGGCGGCAGAAATAATTTTGCGGTGATCTTGGCCGGGCCCGCCAGCAGAGGCTTCTCGTCTTTCATGGCCAGCGCCAGAATGTCCTGAATGCGCGCGTCTGGCGCGTGGACGTCCAGAGAGATGTTATGTCCCTTGCCGGAAACTCCGACCACGCTGCCTTCGGAAACAATCGCCGATTTAATCAGCGTGGCGCGCACTGGATGCAGGTAGGTATCGCCGTTCAGGCCGTCCACGGTGGCGGAATACTCCGTGTGCAGCGGTACGGGCTTGCCCACGCGATCGAGAGAAAAATCCGGCGTATCCGTTACTCCGGAGACTTCGAGCCTGTCGAGTTGCCCGGAATATTTTCCTGTGGATGATAAAATTCCTGCGATTCCGGGGAACGGCCCCAAATCCGCGTCTGTAAAATCGTATGAGCCGGAGACCGGGGTGGCCCCTTTGTCGTCCAAGTTCCACGGGCCGAAGCTGCCCTTGGTGGCGATTTCACCCTTGGGCTTGGCGTTCGTCAGCGTGCCTTGAAAATCGATGGCTCGTTCCGCGCCGGCATGGTACAGATTCAGCGCGTGAATGTCCCATTCCAGCGGCAGCTTGCCGGCTTTCTTGGGCAGAATCACCAACGCGGTATTGTCGCAAGCGATCTTGTCAACCACGACGGGGAGCAGCGGAATCCGCGTGCGGGTCGCTGGAGCGGCGTTTTTTTGCGTTGCGCCAGAAACCGCCGCGGAGTTTTCGCCGCGCGGCAGAATCGTGATCGTCATATTCTGCACGCTGACGCCACGTATTTCGTGCGGTACACGAAAGATACCCAGCACGCCCAGGCGGAAGGTAAAGGTATCGATGTAAATGAAGGGAACGTCGCTGCGCTCGCGGTGACGGATGGTCAGTCCCCGCCCTTGCACGCTCATTTCAGGGAAGGCGGTCACGTGCAGGTCCGCCAGCTCCACCTGGGTGTCAAATCGCTCGGAGAGCGAGCGCACCATCCAGTCGCGGGTGAAGGCATCGATGTGCAACGAACGCCAGACCAGATAGCCTGACACCGCGGCAAGAAATGCGAGAACGAATATCGCGACCAGCCATTTTCTCGAAGAGGCGCGCTTCGCGATCATCCGAAGAAGTCAGCGTTGTGCGAAAATTTCGGGGTGACTGGGTTTTGCGCCGGATGCCGCAATGTTGACCTCGGCATCAACGGGCAAAGTCACGGGCGGGAGACAAGCTTCATTGCTGCAGGCTTGATAACGCAGTCGCAGCGGGAGGTGTTGCGCACCCAGCGGTGCCGCGCTGGAAGCGGTCACCGGGACGCGCAGCGTTACGCTGCCCTCATAAATATTCAGCGGTTTATCTTTGGAAAAGGAAAACGTGTGCAGCATACCTTTGGGATAGACCACATCGCCGGCGGTAAACCCGGCAGGCAGATCCAACTTCAGGTCCGTGGCAATCAAATAGTCCTCGGATTTTTCTCGCGCGTTCACATGAAAGCCCGGGCGAATCTTGAGCACTACGGCAATTTGAAAGGGTACGTTGCGCGCTGCCGGGTCCGCGGAGGCGTATGCCGCCGGAGACACTACATCCTTTCCACTGGGCATTTGCGAAAACGTGCCCTGGGTCAATAACGCGCAGCCTAGCGCAGCAATTACGGATACTTGAATGGCGCGTGCTCTCATGGCGTTCCTTCGGTTAGAGGCTGCGACGGCGGTTTTGGTTCATAGCGTCACTTCCGTGCCGAGTTGCTCGGAAATCACGCGTTTCATCACCTGCACCAGATCTTCGCCGGTTTTTTCCAGCACAAAGTCATTTCTGGATTCGGACCAGCCGAGTTTAAAACTGGTGGACAGCGCGGAGATCCAGATTTCCCGCACCGGAGTGTTGGGAGAAATCACAAATTTGGCCTCCTCGGGCTCCTCAAACTGGACCTCAAGCTTTCCGCTCTCACCTTCCACATCGAAGTCGTGTTCATCGCCGGCGGTGAGCAGGCGTTTTTTCAGTTGCTCAAAGGCCGCGTCGGCCTTGCGTTGAAAGTCTTTTTCGTCCAGCACGGTGCCTGCCTGTCAGGGTTGCGATTCAATGGTTTTGGAGATTTCGTCTTTGTCGATGATACCGGTGACGCGCTTGATCTGCCTGCCGTCGCGAGAGATTAGCACGCTGGTGGGATACCCGAGCAGGCCGCCGAACTTATCAGCCGCGGCGTCGTTGCCCAGAAGGATGGGATAACTCATCAGCGTGGGCGTGCCATTCACGTCGAATTTTTCCGTTTGCACGTACGGTGCCACTGCGCTTTTGCCTTCTTCGTCCATGGCGATGCCGAGCACCGTAAAGCCCTTGTCGCCATAGGCTTTCTGCATCTCGATGAGCCACGGAATTTCCTCGCGGCAGGGCGCGCACCAGGTGGCCCAGAAATTCACCAGCACGATTTTTCCTCTGTATTGCGCCAGTGAAACATCTTTCCCGTCCAGATCCTTAAGCGTCAACTCCGGCGCGGGCGTATCGACGGCGACGGTGCCCACGGTCTCGCCCACACGATTTTTTCCGGAAACGCGTGTGGCTTTATCCAGATAGATGGTTCCGACGATGATCAGCACCACGCCAATCACCACCAGCCCGAGCTTGCCTGCGGGAAGCGAGGCCAGCGTCTTGGAGTTCCGCGAAATCACCAGCGCGATGAAAATCACTGCGGTCAGTCCGAGCACCGCCAAAAAGATGGGACCGCCCCGCCCGGTGGTGAGCGTGCCTTCCAACGAGCGCACCAGCGTCTCCAGAAAGCTCAACTTTCCGGTGAGCCAGGTCAGTTTATTCACGAACACCAGGCCGCCCACAAACAGCAGCAACGCGCCGCTGAACACTTCCACCGCGTTCAGGTATTTGCGGAAGCCCTGATAGAAACGCAGGAAGCGGCTCAACAGTAGGGTGGTGAGCAGGAATGGCACGGCCAGCCCGGCGGAATAGACTGCCAACAGCAGCACGCCGCGCGCAACCGTGCCGCTGGCGGTGGCCAGCGCGAGCACCGTGGTGAGGATCGGGCCGATGCACGGCGTCCAGCCAAACGCGAACGCGAAGCCCAGCAAAAAGCCGCTCCATGGACCTGGCTGCGCTGCGGCACTGCGCAGATGCACATCGCGGTTCAGGAAGCGCGCCAGCGCCGGACCGAAAAAGCCGATGATTGAGAGCGAGAAAAAGTGTAGTGCGCCAAGATCGAGAAAGAGTGGCGCATGGCGCACAAGGGATACCACTCCCAGCGCCACTAAAACTGCGCCGAGGATTATTCCGGCGCGGTAGGTCAGCTTGATGAGTACGCCCAATAGGTGCAGGCCAAAAAGCAGGATCAGCGCCCCGGCGATGGGCGTCAAAGCCGTGCGATGTTCCTTCAGGAACCCGCCGATGGCGCTGGCCGAAGCTCCAAACGAGATGAATACCGCGGAGAAACCGACCACGAAAGCGATGGACGAAGCGAAAAGTTTGGAACTCGGCACGTCGCCCTTGCGCAGTTGCTCCACGCCTATGCCGGATAGCATGGAAATGTAGCCGGGCACCAGCGGCAGCACACACGGCGAAAGAAAAGATACCAGGCCGGCAACAAATGCGAACGCCAGCGAGACGTCAGTCATGACCAACCCCGCGGAGATAGGCGGCGTTTACCGGATTCCGCCGGCCGAAACGGCCGAGTTGAGTGAGCTTGGGCATACCTTTAATAGAGTTATTCTCCCATAAAAGGTTACGCAACCCGAAGCCTTAACGGATGAGCCGCGACGCCCAATGATGGGAAAGCAGAGTTGGGGAATCGTTGATGCCGGCTTTATTTGCTGAGTAGGCTGATTTCCTGGTCGCTGGAGACGATGGCCAGATCCGCCATGTTCAGAAATAGGCCGTGTTCCACCACGCCGACGATCGCGCGAATGGCCGCGGCAAGTGCCGGAGGATCCTGAATTTCCCCGCAGTTGCAGTCGAGTATCAGGTTGCCTTCGTCGGTGACATAGTCCCCGCCGGACTTGGCCTGACGAACCTGCGGCCGGATACCCAGCGCCGTGAGCTTCGCGGCCACCAAGGGCGCGGCCATGGTAATAACCTCGACGGGCAGGGGAAATTTGCCAAGGTGCTTGACGATCTTGCTGGAATCGGCCACCACAATAAATTTCTTGGAAGCGCTGGCAACGATTTTTTCGCGTAGCAGTGCTCCGCCCCCACCCTTGATCAGCGCCAGCCCGGGAGCGATTTCATCCGCGCCATCCACGGCTAGGTCTATTGTGCTGGTTTGATGGAAGTCAATAACGGGGATGGATAGCGATTTGGCCAGCTCCTCGCTGCCTTTGGATGTGGGAATGCCGCGAACCTTCAGCCCTTTTTGTACCCGCTCGCCGAGAAGTCTGATGAAGTGGCTAGCAGTCGAGCCGGTGCCTAGGCCCAGGACCATGTCATCATGGATGTATTCCAGAGCTTTTTGCGCGGCAAGCTCCTTGGCGTGATCGCGTGGGTCCATGGCAACGAGAGTTTAGATGTTCCCGGCACCAGACGCGACTTTTATTTTGCTGCGCGCCCGCGTTGCGAGCCGTTTAGTCTGTAAACACCACGCCCACCGAGCTGTGCCCCTGCTCCGCCCCGGCGTCAATGCGCACCACATACCCGCGCAGTTTCATGGATTGCGCCCCATTCGAACCCGGAGCCTCCATGGTCACCTGCAATTCCGATTGCAACCGCGGCGCGTGCGACAGGGAAATGAGCGCGCCTTGCAGAGACAGGTCCCGCACCAGGGTTTCTTCTTCAAAGGGCTTCCCGCCCTCGGAAATGCCGCTCACCCGTGCGCGAAATTGTGCTTCTCTGCGCAGCGAAGTACGCGCGCCGGGCAGGTGGGCCTGCACGCGGTCTCCCGGAGATCCCAGGGTAATCACCATGCCTTCGCTGGCGGCAAACACCGAGTCGAACTCCTCGCGCGCATCGTGCAGAATGCTATCCACGGCGCGGTCTGTCGAGTCCGGATCGTGGTGAAACAAGACCAGTGTCTTGGCCCCCGCCTCGCGTGCCACGCGCACGCCGTCCTTCCAAGAAGAGTGCCCCCATCCGTGCCGCGTGGTCGCCAGTTGCTCCGGCGTATACTGCGCGTCGTTAATAAAAATGTCCGCACCCGTCGCCAGTTCCCGCAGACTCTGCTCCAGCACCGGATCGCCGGGCTCGTTATCCGTCGCATAAGCCACAATGCCCGCGGGAGTCTCGATGCGATACCCCAGACAGCCCTGCGGATGATTCAGCCATTTCGCCGTGATTTTGTTTTCGCGAATATGAAATGACTCTCCGCCTTCCACCTCTCTGAATTTCCGCGTCGCGGCCATGGCGGAAAGGTCCACAGGAAAATACGGCGTGGCCATTTGCGTCTCGAAGACCTGCTTCAAGCTGTCGCGGCCCAGATATTTGGAGCGAAAGCTGTAAAAGTTAAATTCATTTTCCGGGGCATATAGCGGCGCGAAAAAGGGCACCCCTTGAATATGGTCCCAGTGATAATGCGTGACCAGAATATGCGTTTCGGCAGGGCGCGTGCCATCGGGATCCGCCCATCGGCTCCCCAGCATGCGCAAGCCCGTACCGCAATCCAGAATAAATTGCGTACCATCGGGCGCCGTGAGTTCCAGGCAAGGCGTGTTTCCGCCGTACCGCCAAGTGGCGGGGTCGACCGTGGGCGTGGAACCGCGCACGCCCCAAAAGCTCAATTTGGCTATGGGAACCTTCATTGACCCTGTTTGAATTCCCCGTGGGGCCCCATCGCGCGCGGAAAAACGCGCGAAACGCAACGTACTGCATGTTCGCAGCCGCGGACAGCACCGTCAATCTCTTCCCAGCGGCTCGGTGTCAAACTTCCCAACAAGTCGTGAACCGGGTTGTTCACAAGACGGTTAATCCGCCGCGCATCAAGCTGCGTTCCCGGTCGCAGTCGCGTAACATGGAGGGTGATGGGCGCACATATCCACGGTCCGGGTGAATCCCATTCGCATGCTCACGACGGGCACTCCCATTCCCACTCTCACGGCCACGCCGGACACGCGCATCCCCAATTGCGCCCCGCGGTTCTCGGCTGGGCCATGGCTGCAACTCTCGGCCTGGTCGTGGCCGAGGTTTTCGGCGGCCTGCTCGGACGTAGCGTAGCCCTGTTAAACGATGCCGTCCACAATCTTTCTGACGTTCCCGCCTTGGGCGTCTCCTACCTGGCCATGCGCTGGGCCGAGCGTCCCGCCGACGCCGAGAAGACCTACGGTTACCATCGCGCCGGCACCCTGGCAGCTTTCACCAATTCCCTGGTTCTGGTTTTCCTTTCGGCGTGGCTGGGATGGGAAGCCGTAGCGCGTTTCCGCGCCCCCGTTCCTGTCGTTGAGAGTTGGATGATCTGGACCTCCGTGGCCGCGCTCGCCGTCAACGGCGGCATCACTTTAGCCCTGGTTCGCGGCCGGGGCGATCTGAACCTGCGCAGCATTCTGGTGCACAATTTTGGTGATGCGCTGTCCAACATCGCCATCATCGGCGGCGCGCTGCTGATTCAGTTTACCGGCCTGCTCTGGATCGATCCATTGTTGGGCTTGGCGATTGGCATTCTCGTGCTGTGGTCCAGCATTGGCATCCTGCGCGATTCCGCCCACATTCTTCTGGAAGGCCGCCCTCGCGGAATGCATGTTGAAGAAGTCGCTCGCGCGATCCTCACGGTCGAAGGCGTCTACGAGGTCCACGACCTGCACATCTGGTGCCTCGGGGGCGACCACAACGCTCTCAGTCTGCACGCCCGCGTTCCAGACATGCACTTGGACGAATGCGAGCGTGTGCTCGCCGCTATCCAGCAGAAAGCGGCCTCGCAGTTCGGGATCGCGCACACCACCGTGCAGTTTGAGCGGGCCGGTCTGCCAGCGACCTCGGGATACGTGATGCCGGAGCCTGCCAAACCACAGGCTGGGCGGTAGGGAACTAACTGTAAGTTATTTAGAATCAACACTTACACGAGTGTATCAAACTAAGAGATTTGAACCCCTTCAGAATGAAGACCTGCAAGATTTTGATGGTGGGAGGCGCCTGATGCTTGACGAGGTTACGACGTAACGGGAATGCGGAAGTTCAGTCCGCGCTGTTCGTTAAACTGTTGTGTGGCATTGAGATCCAGGGAATCGCGCGCCACGGTGCGGCGCAATCCTTCCTGCGTTACGTAGGACAAATTGTCCGCCTCGAACGAATACGCTACAGCGAAGAAGACGGTTCCATCCCGGCGCACGAAGACATATGCCTGGCTCGGGGCCTGCGGCGACACTACTACGTCGTAGGAAGAAACGGTTCGGGGACCATATATTTGGCTACGGCCACCTGCCGATGCATCTCCCGGGTAATCGGAATTATCTGGCCCTTGGCTTTGATACGCCGGCGGTTCGTCTGGCGCTGCAACATAGCTCTGCGGATAGGGCAGCAAGAAGCCGCTGTCGAAAAATGGATAATAGCCGAGATACGCTCCTCCGCGACCGCCACGCCGATTCCATCCCGGATGCACTGCCGCGTAGTGTACGTAGTCAAATCCCAGTCCAGGCACGCCGGTAAAATCCGGCAAAAAGTTGCCCTGCCCAACGGCAGACTGCGAGTGGCCTGTGCGGCTCATGGGGCGATTGTTCAAATTTCGCGTTCCGGTGTAAAACGTCGCGCCGGTGTGTCCCTGCGGTACCCGGCCTGAAGAAACACCGCCTTGTGGGCGGCTATATATAGGCGCGGCGTGCTGCACGGCCCTGGGTGCCATGATTACGTGGCCGCCACCTCCGGCGCGGGCTCCGCCGCCACGAACTTGGGCGTCGGCCAGCAAGGGAACCGCGAGAACAACGAGGGCCAGGGCGAAGCGGCGCATGACAGACTCCTTAGCACCGAACCAATAGCTGCTTTAGGCAGCCACCACTAATAAGGATGCGCGTGGAACACGGCGGGTTTCAAGCCCTTTCCGCGAGGGCCCCTTTTCTGGGCCTCTGGGAAAGGGCGGCAGCCTCGAACTACCGTATCCCTATGCTTTTACCGCGGGTTCGGATGTGCTATAACCGTCGAGCCGTGGACAGTATTGCGAAAGCATACGGGGCGGAAGACCCGCGGGAAGCATTGACACAGCTGCAGGGGGCCGTGCCGGTTGTGAACGCCAAGCCGACGCTGCTGCAATCCCTGGCGCCGGGTGACGACATCTCGCGATACTGCCCGGTGTGCTCGCAGCGGTTGACGGCCCGCCATTGCAAGTTGTTTTGTACGGTCTGCGGCTATTACATGTCTTGCGCGGATTTTTATTGATTTTCGGTTTTTTGAAAATTGATCGGACGCGGTTTTGTGCAGTTCTTTCAGAGGAGATTCGGCGCCCGCCAGCATGCGGCGGCCTGAAATCTGGTAAGCTCTGGTGCTCCGGTCCGGGTTGCACCGGATGTGTTTATTAGCGATGTGAGTGGTTCCGACGAGGAGGAAATAAACGTGGCATTGAAGATGACGAATCGCGAAGTGGACGGTGTTGCCGTGGTGGCGCTGGATGGCCGCATCGTGCTCGGTGAGGAAAGCAACGCCCTGCGCGAGAAGATTAAGGCCTTGATAGCCGAGGGCAAAAAGAAAATTGTGCTGAACATGGACAACATCACATTCATCGACAGCGCCGGCCTGGGCACGCTGGTGGCCGCGCACCACAGCGCCAAGAGCCAGGGCGCGGGGTTGCGCCTGTGCCACCTGGGCAGCAAGTTCCAGGAAGTGCTGCAGATCACCAAGCTGCTGACCGTCTTCGAGGTGTACAACACCGAAGCGGAAGCGGTGGCGAGTTTCGCCAAGGGCTAGTCGCCGCCGAGCAACTCGACGGAGCAAAGGCACGCCTCGTCGTGCCTTTCTGTTTTGGGTATTTACCCCAGCGTGGTCCGCTCGGTTGTCACGCTGTAAATTTACGAGGCTGCAACGCCCGCCGCGCCATCCACGCGGTAGATGGTGATTCCGCTCAGAAGCTTGGGAAAGAAATCCGTGGATTTCTGTGGCATTACCTCGCCACTGGTAGCGATTTTCACCACTTGCTCTACATCACAGGCATTCAGAAGAAACGCGATCTGCGCTGCGCCTTGATCCACGGCATCCAGAGCTACGCTGGCTTCCCGCTCATAGGTCAGGTTCGCTTCCGCGGCGATGGATTGCGGGGTGATGCCCAGCGCCGGTTCGAGAATCCCTTCATGCAGCAGCACCACGTCGAGTTCCCGCTGCAGAGGAGAGACATTTGGCAACAGGCGCGCCAGGTCCGCGCCCTCGCGCAACAATAAAACGTAAAATGCGCGCTTGCCGGTTTCCACCGCGGGATACGCGCCGATGGCGCGGTGTTCGCGCGCCTGCACCAAACGGGCTAGAAATTTTTGCCGCACCTCGGCCTTGCCGCGCTCATCGGAAAAAGGAAATTCGTCGGCAGTAAACCACGGCTCCAGATGGCGGCGCACTTCGGCCCAGTGAAAGTCGTGGAGGTGCGCGGCTACACGGTGGGTCGGAAGAATGGTTAAACCTTCGCTACGGGTGTTGACGAAGGTCATCATGGCGCGTTCGTAGGGCGCGTCCGGAGTTATGTGTCCCGCGCGAGTGCGGCATTCGTTGCGGTAATTCAGCGCGGTTTCGTAGCGATGATGGCCGTCGGCGATGACCAATTTCTGGTTGGCCATGGCCGCCTGAATCGTCCTTACGATTTCGGGTTGCGCAAACATCCACAGGCGGTGGATGACGCCGTACTCATCCTGCATTTCGGTGACTGGCGAAGCGCTGGCTTCGGCGTCCAGTAAAATCTTGTCGACGCGCCGCTCGGCATCCGAATACAGCATGAACAGCTGGCCGGTGTGCGCATGGGTGTGACGCAACATCTGCAGGCGGTCGACCTTCGGTCCGGAGAGGGTGTGCTCGTGGCGAAAGATCACCCCCGCGGAATAATCCTCCAGTTTTCCCGCGCCGATAAATCCGCGGCGTGTCTTGCGTTCCTGCGTTCCGGGAACGGTATATTCCTGGGTGTAGCCGTAAAAAGCTGCGGCGGGGTCCTGGGCCACGATGCTTTTCGCGATCCAGTCCTGCAGTGCCGCGGCAGCGCGGGTGTAGACATTGTCCTGTGGCGAATCGGACGGCAATGCGCGGCCTTTTTCGACCTGGATCAGGTTGTGAGGGTCGGCAGCGTAGTATTTGTCCTGCATCGCGAGAGAAATCTTGTCGTAGGGCTGGGTTAGCAAGCGATCGAACGGCGCGTGCGCTGCGGCTGGATTATAGCGAAAGGCGCGAAACGGGTAGACCTGGGCCATGAATTCTCCACTGCAGTTTTGTGAGTTTCCGAATGCTTTATTTTACGTGAAGCGGCGGCGATTACGAAGGAAGGAAGTTGTGGAAGAAAATTGCGGGCCCGCTCATGCCATTGTCATCTTGCTGTTACAAGGAATTCTGCTGGCTTATGGCCTCGGAGGCGCGAGCGGGAGACGCGTTGCGGCTCTGTTTTTCGTACGGGGCGCGCTCCAGATAAGAGACGCCGCTCAGAATGATGGCGATGGCGGCCAATCCGACATAGAGTGCGCCGCGGGTGGATAAGTATCCGATCAGCACCGCGGTGCCGCCGCCAAAGGCGCCGAGCATGTACAGCATCAGCACTGCGCCGCGTTGCCCGAGGCCCAGATTGGCCAAGCGATGGGCGGTGTGATCCTTGCCCGGGGTGGTGAAGGGCAAAAAGCCGCGGCGGGAACGCGAGATGGTCACCAGCGTGGTGTCGAAAATGGTGACGCCCAGAATTAAGAGCGGTGCCAGCCAGCCGGAGAGATGGCTGGCATTTTCCACGCGCAGCTTCAGACCCAGGGTGGCCATCAGGAAACCAAGAAACATGGCGCCGCCATCGCCCATAAAGATTTTGGCGGGCTTAAAATTCCAACGCAAAAATCCCGCGGCGGCTCCGAGCACCGCGGCGGCCAGTGTGGTAACCAATGTTTGGCCGTTGAGGTAGGCGATCATGGCGAAGAAAATGGAGGCCATCGCGGCAATGCCAGCGCACAAGCCATCCATGTGGTCGAGAATGCTGAAGGACGCGGTGATGCCAACGACCCAGACAATCGTTAGCGCGGCGTCCAGAACGTCGCCGGTGCGGCCGCCAACGAGCAAGCTGAAGACTTGCGCGTGAACACCGCTGAGCAGGAGAATTACGGCGGCCAAGGGCATGGCCACGAAGAGTTTGATTTGGTGATGCAGTAATCCGCGGTCATCCATGATGCCCACGGCGGCGACGAGCGTGGCTCCCGCGAGGATGCCTGCAATTTGCGCACGCGCCGGAGCGTGGAAGGCGAACAAAATGGCCAGCACCACCGCCACATACATGGCCAAGCCACCGAGCAAGGGAATGGGCTGCAGATGGACTTTGCGCGGCCCGGGGAGGTCCACCATGCCCACGCGCAACGCCAGGGCGCGCACGGGCACCGTCAGGGTTAGCGATGCTACCAGAGCGATGAAGAAAGCCAGCAAACCCGCGTCCATTTTTCACCAGTCAATGCGGAACAATATTCGAGGGCCTGGCCATGGGCGGAATGGCTGCCATCTCGGTTGTGTGACGGCCCGGGGAGGGCTCCCGGCTACAAGGAGCAATTATATCTCCAACACCTGTTTGTGACACTGGTCCCGAACATCCCAAACACAATACTGCGGTTAGAGTTGCAGGACAATTAGCAAAATCCTGTAGGCCGCGAAAAGCTCATTCGTGGCGGTTTGGTAGCGGTGGAATGGTTATAACAGGGGTGGCCGGGTTGCGGTTCGTCGCCCGCGCCCTTATCCGCACGTAAACTTTCGTTTTTGAGACTAACCCTAATGGCATAAACGGTTTAGAGGCTATCTGAGGGAAGGACACTGCGCACGATGTGCTCAAATTTTTCCGCTTCGCGCGTGCGGTCATAGCCGGGAGCGGCGGCCCTGGCTGCTTCGCCCATGGCCTCTAGGCGTGAGGAATCGGCGAGGAGCCCGCGCACTGCCAACACCATCTCCTCCGGCGCGTCCGGATTGCAGCAAATCGCAAAGCCTTGGCGGGCGCCCAGAGTGGCCACTTCCGTTTCGGACGGGGCCAGGGCCACAATGGGCTTGCCGGCGGCGAGGATGCCGTAGAGTTTACTGGGGACCACCACGCCTTCGAGGCCACGCTTGATGGTGATGATGTGGGCATCGGCGGAGGCCAGGACGGAGGGGATTTTGTCTCCCGGGAAAAATGGGAGAAAAATCACGTTAGGGGAGTTGCCGGCGCTGGCTTGCAGTTGCTGGCGCTGTGCTCCGTCTCCGACGAAGACCAGCCGTACACCGTCTGGAACTAGTTCTTTTGCGGCGAGAAGCAGGGTGTCCCAGGCGCCGTAGAAGCCGAGGTTGCCGGCGTGAACGAGGACGAAGCGAGCGTCGCTCCGGATGGCCGGGATGACGTCGGGGTCGAAGGTTGCGGGCGGGGCGTCTGGCGGAGGGAGGTCCGCGCCATCGCGGACTACCATCACGCGGGCAGGATCGACGCCTTTGGCGATGATGCGGGCGCGCATGTCTTCGCCGAGGACGATTACGCGGGCGGCGCGGCGCAGGGCCCAGCGGTGCATTTTCTCCCACAGGCGCACGACAAGGCCGGGCGGAAGCAGCGAGCCGCCTACGGCCATGTCCGGGTAGAGGTCGCGAATGTTGTAGATGTAC
>DATFYV010000009.1:0-10220 GCA_035314845.1 Candidatus Acidiferrum sp. | reverse complement strand
ATCACGGAGATCGCCGACCTGGTCACGGAGATGCGCGAGGTGAAACACCCGTATACCAAGGGTATACTGGCGCAGCGCGGGATCGACTACTAGGGGGCCAGGTCGCGCGCCGGCTGGGCAAAGCACGGTTTGAGGGTCTTCCTTACTTAATTTATGGCTTGGTTCAAGCGGGAAAAAAAAGCGATCGAGCAGGCTACCGCGCCGGAGGATCGCCGCGTGCGCACGGAAGGGCTTTGGATCAAATGCGATTCTTGCCGCACCATCGTTTTCCGCAAGGACTTGGAAGAGAATCTGTTTGTCTGCCCCAAGTGCCAGTTCCATTTCAAAATGTCCGCGCAGCAACGCTTGGAAATGCTGCTGGACGGGCGATGGACGGAGCACGACGCCGGTATGACCTCGACGGACCCGCTGAAATTCGTGGACCTAAAACCGTATGCCAAGCGCATCAAGGACGCGCAAAAGAAACTGGGAATGAACGATGCGATCATCACGGCGGAAGGCCAGCTGAACGGCCGCCCGGTGGTGATGTGCGCGATGGAGTTTGGATTTATCGGCGGCTCGATGGGTGCAGTGGTCGGGGAAAAGGTGACACGCGGCATTGAACTGGCGCTCGAGACGCGGCAGCCGTTCATCGCGGTGTCCTGCTCCGGCGGCGCGCGCATGATGGAAGGCACCATAAGCCTGATGCAGCTGGCGAAGGTTTCCGCGGCGCTGGCGCGCTTTGATGAGGCCAAGCTGCCGTTCATTTCGCTGCTGACCGATCCGACCACCGGCGGGGTTACCGCCAGCTTCGCGATGCTCGGCGATCTGAATATCGCGGAACCCGGTGCGCTGATTGGATTTGCGGGACCGCGCGTGATCGAACAAACCATTCGCCAGAAATTGCCGGAAGGCTTTCAGCGCAGCGAGTTTTTGCTGGAGCATGGCTTTCTGGATGCCGTGGTACCGCGCAAAGAGTTGAAGGCCTTTATTGCCAGTTCGCTCGATCTTTTGCTCATGTGATCGGCGCGAAGGGCGCTCGCGGAGGCATCCCATTGCGCCGCAATTCCCACAGCGATGAACTATGAAGCTGCCATAAACTATCTGCTTTCCCTGGGCCGCGAGTTGGCCGCGCCCACGCAGGCGGCTGCCGCCAAGTTCCATCTGGAAAATATGCGCGTGTTGGCGGAGCGCCTCGATCATCCCGAGAGAGCGTATCCCAGCGCGCACATCGCGGGAACCAATGGAAAGGGATCGACGGCGGCCTTTCTCGAATCCATCCTGCGCCACGCAGGATTTCGCACCGGCCTAAACACCTCTCCACATCTCGAAAAAATCAATGAGCGCATCCGCGTCAATGGCGAGGACATTAGCGACGAGGAATTTGCCGCAGCGTTCACGCACATCAATGAACTGGTTGAAGAGCTGTTGGCCGAAGGAAAGCTGCGCGCACATCCCACCTATTTCGAATGCGTGACGGCCATGGCGTTCGCCTTTTTTGCGGCTGAACGCGTGGAGTTCGGCATTTTTGAAGTTGGCCTGGGAGGGCGGCTCGATGCTACCAATATTCTTTCGCCGGTGGTAAGCATCATCACGCGCATCGACTTCGACCACGAAAATTTTCTCGGCCATTCCATCGAAGAAATTACGGGAGAGAAAGCGGGCATCCTCAAGCCTGGCGTCCCGGTAATCATTTCCGCGGAGCAGCGCCCGGAGGCGCAACGGGTCATTGTGCAGCGGGCCAAGGAACTTGGCTGCCCGATCATCGATACCGCTGATTTCTACGGCGTAAGCGTTCTGGGCGTGGACACTGGGCGCGTCCGCGCGAAGGTTACGGAGGTTTCTTCCGGCTGGTCGGCGGAGATCGCGCCGCAACTTCCCGGCCGCTTCCAAATCTATAATGCGCTGAACGCAGTGGCGGCCGCGCGCCTGCTGGGCAATGCCGGCTTGCACATTTCGAGTGCAGCCATCGTCAACGGGATCGCCGCGGCTACCTGGCCAGGCCGCATCGAAAAGCTCTCTTCGCAACCGGATGTCTACCTGGATGGAGCGCACAACCCGTCCGCTGCCCGGGAACTCGCGACGTTTCTACAGGAAAATTTTACCGGAAGAAGGGTTCGGCTACTGTTTGGCGCCATGCGGGACAAAGCTGTCGATGAGGTTGCGGGTATCCTCTTTCCCCTGGCAACTGAGGTCATTTTCACCGAGCCGCGCAATCCCCGCGCCATCTCCGCTCCGCAACTCGCGGACATCGCCGCACATCATGCGGCAAGTTCCATTGTTATCGGCGATGCGGAAAAAGCGCTGGGCTACGCCCTGGCGCACAGCGCTTCGAATGACGCCATTTTCGTCACTGGCTCGCTTTATTTGGTTGGACAGCTTCGTCATCATTGGAAAAGTCGAGTTCAAACACGGGATAGCGATTAAAATAAGGTCGCGCCTCATTTGCACCGCTGTTGCGCACTTTATGAGGCGCGATTACTTGTTCGACCGCAGGGAGACGATGTATGGTGCCTTTGCCGTCGAGGACTCAAGTTGCCTGAAAAAAAGAAAAGCAAACGGCTATCGCGGGCCCACGAACCTCTCGTGGGCATCATCATGGGCTCCACTTCCGACTGGGAAACCATGCAGCACGCCGCTGCCACGCTCACGGCGCTCAAGGTTCCACATGAAACGCGCGTAGTTTCGGCTCATCGCACTCCCGATCTGCTATTCGAATACGCGTCGTCCGCCGAGTCCCGCGGCATCGAAGTACTAATCGCCGGTGCAGGGGGCGCCGCGCACTTGCCGGGCATGACCGCCTCCAAAACCGTCCTGCCCGTGCTGGGAGTTCCTGTCGAATCCAAAGCTCTAAAGGGGCTTGATTCCCTGCTGTCTATCGCGCAGATGCCCGGAGGCATTCCGGTGGGAACCCTGGCCATAGGCAAGGCTGGAGCCATAAATGCCGGGTTGCTGGCCGCGGCAATTCTTGGCGCAAAACATCAGCGCATTCGCGAAGCACTGAGAAAATTTCGCGCCACGCAGACCAAAACTGTCTTGGCACACCGCGATCCCTCCCGCCCAGCGCCACACAAAAAAACGCTGCGCAAGAGAAAGAGGAATTCGGCGTGAACGTCGGAATCCTGGGCGGCGGGCAACTTGGTTACATGCTGGCGCTCGCGGGTTACCCGCTGGGACTACAATTCCGCTTTCTTGATCCCTCTCCGGAAGCCCCGGTGGGCCGCATCGCGCTGCGGGTCAATGCCGATTTCAGCAATCTGGATGCTCTTGAGCGCTTTGCCAACGGCCTCGATATCGTCACTTACGAATTCGAAAACGTTCCCGTAACGGCGGTCAAAGCGCTGGCCCAGCGCGTAGCCGTGTACCCGCCGCCGCAGGCACTGGAGGTGGCACAGGATCGCCTGCGCGAGAAGAATCTCTTTCGCAAACTGGGAATTGCGACGCCGGACTTTCTGCCCGTAAAGAATCCCGCCGGACTCGACGACGCGACGCAAAAACTGGGCCTTCCCGCGGTGCTGAAGACCTGTCAAATGGGATACGACGGCAAAGGGCAATGGCTCCTGCGGCAGCCCAGCGACCTCAGCCGCGCGAAATCCGAAATGCCCGCGCACCTTCACCCGGGAGCAAAGCACTCTAGCGAGGCGCCGTTCGTGCTTGAGCGTTTCGTGCCATTTTCTCGTGAACTATCAATTCTCGCAGTGCGTTCGCGTTCCGGCGAAGTCATTTTTTATCCACTGGTGGAAAATCATCATCGCGAAGGCATCCTGCGCCTCTCCCTGGCGCCCGCTCCGCGGCTTGAGCACCACACCCGCCTAGCTGCCGAAGATGCCGCGCGTCGGGTTCTCGAAGCTCTGGATTATGTGGGCGTGCTGGCCATCGAACTCTTCGAATACGAAGGCCAGCTGCTGGCCAACGAAATGGCCCCGCGGGTCCACAATTCCGGGCACTGGACCATCGAGGGCGCGGTCACCAGCCAGTTTGAAAACCATCTCCGCGCGGTGTGTGGCTACCCTCTAGGCGCAACCGCTCTCCTCGGCCATTCTGCGATGCTCAACTTGATTGGCGAGGTTCCCGAGGCTTCGTCCGTTCTGGCTATTCCCGATTTGCATCTGCATCTCTATGGAAAATCCCCGCGGCCCGGCAGAAAGTTAGGGCACGCCACACTGCATGCCAGCTCGCATAAGCATCTCGTGGAGCGTTTGGCCGCCCTTCCACCCTTTTTTCAAACGCCTGCGTTCTGCCTGCAGGACGCGGGCAAAACGGCATCAGGATCAGTGGGCGGGTAGACTCAAAGGATTTCAGCGGCGCAGGAGGTTTTGCTGCTGGCGCACAGCTTCCAAGTGACCTTGACACTTCCGGGCGGGACTTCGTAGCATTAAAGATTAGCTTACGCCGGCGTAGCTCAGTGGTAGAGCGAGGGTCTCATAATCCCTAGGTCGTGGGTTCGATTCCCTCCGCCGGCACCAATGCCTCGTGAGGTTTCCTCCAGCGAGATTCTCAGGATCAGAACCCCCCATTCAAGAGAGTTCGGCCTAGTGGCTTGCAGTAGTGTTGGCGGGCTTCGTGGTATCGGGATACTCGCGGGGTTTATGCCGTAAAATCCTCAGGAAATCAGGATAGTACTCCTTCAAGATGTTGTACCCGCTATTGTAGGCCAGATTGGTACTCCATCCCGTGAACGTACCAGCGATGGTCCGATCCTGTTTCGGGTAATAAAGATTGGAAATTCCAGCCTGTGCAAACTGGCCGAGGACTTGCGGCACGTTGAAGGTAGGCGTTTCCGCGTCGGTACGAGTGATTATCGTGCGGGAAATGGCGTACCAAAGTCGCGACCTGGGGGATCCGTGGCCGCGGCGAAAATACCGCGGGTCATCGTGCAGGACGGCCGGGAGAAAGCCGTAAATAAAGAAAGACGAAGTGTACTGGTCGCCTTCGGCCGCGGCAAAACGCTCGGCGTATGCGCCCCAGCCTTCACCATAATGCGGCTCGGCATTGGTGGCTTGCTGTATGCCCGATTGCAGGGCGTTGCCGACGTGTGCGCTGATGTCGAACATCTGGTGAAACGCGAGAGTGTACTTTTCCTTGGGAGTCAGCGGTTTGGGCAGAAGACTTTGATCGTTGGTGGTTTGAAAGTTGGGGATGATTCCCAGAATACGCTTCGGGCTATCGGGCTGCTGGGGAACTTTCGGAGTGGGAGCGTCGGGAGCAGGGCTCTGCGCTGGGGTCCCAGGAGGCGGCGCCTGCGTGCTCGGGCCGGCGTCCGGTGAAGGAGGCGGGGTCTGTGCCGGAGTCCCGGGTTTTTCCTGCGCGCAGCAGCACACGCCTGTCATCATCGACAAAGCGATGATGGGTAGGATGCTGCGTGTCCAGCGAAAATGTAGCATGCTTCTCCCGTAGCCTAAAAATAGGCCGGTAAATAGGATGGCCCTCAAGGTAAAGCGGTTATCTCAGTTTAAGCCCTAACAGCGGATTTTGAACGCCAAAAGACTGATGCCCTTGTGATTGAAGACCATACAAAACATTAGGTGGCGGACGGTTTGTTGGGCATGCCGCAAATCAGGGCTTTTTCTTGTCCAACTTGAGATTAAGAACGATGTCTTTGCGGGCATCGAAGCTGGAGATGGTGTGGGTTTGGGACTTGGCGCCATCTTTTTCGGCGTGCACCTCATAGTCCGCGTTGGGATCCAAGCCGCTAAAACGATAATTCCCAGCATCGTCGCTGATGTAACTGCGCACCGCGTTGGTGCGATTATTCTTGAGGAACACCACCCCAGCGGAAATGGGCGCATCCGCTTTGTCGAGGACCAGGCCACGAACGGTGCGCAATTGCGACTCGTGCTTGTTGTCCTGAGGGGCAGCGTGGGAGGAGACAGCGGCGAGTACGAACAACAGCAGCACGAGCGGAATTCGCTTGGTCACTTTTTTCTCCCAGGAACCGGCTCCATATGAAATATCAAGGGCTCTTCATCCAGACCGTTGGCTGCGTTGACCTGCTGTATAGCCTCGGCGAAGCCTTTGGACTGCGCCACGATTTCATACTGGTTGCCGGGCGGAACGCGAATGGCGAATTCACCCCGGGAGTTGGCATAAGTGCTCCAGTGGAACTTTTTCTCTCCCGCTCGCCGGATACGCAGTTCGGCGCCTGGTACCGCGAGCCCTTGCTGATCGAAAACGGTGCCACGAAGCAGAAATCCCACAGGACGGCGGGAGTGCGCCACAGGCTTCGACGGGCTGGCATCGGCAGCGGGCGGTTGGGATGGCGGTGGAGGAGGTGCGGGAGGTTCCTGGGCAGGAGCGCATAGCACGGCAGCAAACAACATTGAGGTAGCAAGAATAGCCTGTCGGTGCCGAATGAACATTGACGCCCCTGGGCATTGGATGTAGGTCGGGTAAAGCCAGATGTACGGTTAACGGCAGGTGCGATGAAATAGAGCGCTACTCGTCCTCATCTTCTTCGTCGTCATCGTCCTCATCATCGTCGTCGTCTTCATCATCATCATCGTCGAGCAGGTCGCCATTCTCGGAAGCTTCTTCTTCGATCTCTTCTTCCTCTTCGTCGTCGGAGATGCGGTTCAAGTGCACGGGATGAGTCTGGGAAACTTCCAATTGCGATTCACACTCTGGGCAAGACAAAATTTCCCCTTCTTCGACTTCATCTTCGTCGACATCGATTTCGGTGGAACATTTGGGGCAGCGGATCACGGCTCCATCCTCCGTTGGAATCTTCGCCTGCTGGGCCGGACCGGCACCGCGGCGCCATGCAGCGTATTATATACCGGGCTGCACGAAGTCAATGGGCGTCATTGGCGAGGCTGCTCTGCAGACCACCTCGCACGGGGAAGGATCCGTGACAGGATGAACCGATGAAAAGCTCTCGGGAGTATCCGGAACGGCCGATCGTGGGTATTGGGGGCGTGGTCATTCATGGCGATCGCGCGCTGCTGATTCGGCGCGGGAGTGAACCCCTTCTCGGGCAATGGTCGATCCCCGGAGGGAGCCTGGAAGTGGGAGAAACTCTCGAGCAGGGAGTAACGCGTGAATTGCTGGAAGAAACTGGAGTGCAAGTGCGTGTGGTGGAGCTGATCGAAGTCTTCGAACGCATCGATCGCACGGTTCCAGCGCGGACGGTGAATGAACAAGAGCGGCCGAGGTACCACTACGTGATCGTGGACTATCTTTGCGAGAGGCTGAGCGGCGAACCGCGCGCCGGCGGGGATGCCACGGATGTCGCGTACGCAAGGGAAGATGAATTGCCAAGTTTTGAGCTAACCACCACGGCGCTGCGAATTCTTGGCAAGGCCTTTGCCATGGCTCGCGCCAGGCGCGCCACCAGCTATCCGGCAGCCTGATGCGGGAGCGCGCCGCGCGTGCGTTCGCGGCTACGAAATTCCCGGATGCACGATTCGAGATCGGCGACAGTAAAATCCGGCCAGCGCTTGGACAGGAAAATCAATTCCGCGAAGGCGGACTCCCACAAAAGGAAATCGGAGAGACGCTGTTCCCCGCCGGTGCGAATCAGCAGGTCGACTTCGCTGGAACTTCCCCGATGCACTTCGCCAAGGACATCATTGAAGGCCTCGGTGGAGAGTTGCGTGACTTTGTAGAAGCGGCAGGCGGCCAGATAGATGGATTCGCGTGCGGAATAGTCGATTGCCAGGCGGAGATGCAGACGCTGGCCGGTTGCGGTTGCGGCCTCGCAATCGGCGATGGCTTCGCGCAGCGTGGCGGGTAGGCGGTCGCGGCGGCCGATAATGCTCAAGCGGATTTGTTCTTCGATGCAGCGGGAAGTCTCCACCAAAAGATATTCATGCAGGACGTTTAGGATGGAGCGCACTTCGCTGGCGGGCCGTTTCCAGTTGGCTGACGAAAGCGCAAAGAAGGTGAGCGTATGGATGCCGAGCCGCGGAGCGGCAGCGATGACGTTGCGCGCGGCAGCGGCCCCGGCGCGGTGGCCTACGCAGCGGGGCAGTCCCTTCGATGTGGCCCAGCGGCCGTTGCCGTCGGAGATGATAGCCACGTGGAGGGGCGCAACCGCTGGTTGTGCGAGAGGGGGGACGTCGCGAGCGGTAAGGATGAATTGCGGATGCAGGGCGGACATAAAACCTCCATTGGATTCTCAGGAACAAAGTACTCTGTATTACAAAGCACCCGTACAAAAAAATATTCTCAGCGTTCTCGGGTCGCGCGGATCAGCGCTTCCATGTGGTTCAAATAGCGTTCCAGGGCACGCCGCCCCGCGGGGGCCAGGCGGTACTCGGTCTTTGGCAGACGGCCGTCAAAGGACTTGGAACAGGTGATGTAATCCGCCTCTTCGAGCTTCCGGGCATGGACGCTCAGGTTGCCATCGGTAGTCTTGAGCAGGGCCTTAAGTTCATTGAAGGTTTGCGAACGGTTGACGGCCAGGGCGCTGACGATGCCCAGGCGAATGCGTTCATGGATCAAGCGGTCGAGATCGGCGGAAACCGCCTGACGAGTGCCGGGCGTGCTCTCCCGAGATGCCGCACGATTTTCCTGTGTGGCCGGGGCGGTTAGTTGCGGATCCGCGGCATCACGTTGCCGTGCGGCGCGATCCTGGCGAATTGCCGAAGACTTGGCCATAGCCTAGCTTGTTCCTATCCTCCGTAGTTCCTGGCGATCCAAGCGCCGAAAGCGATGTGCACCACCCCGAACCCGGCGGCCATGAAGGCATCGTTCCAATTGGCCGGGGCAAAGAGCGCCACGGCACCCAGAGCCATAAGACAGATCCCCATGAGAGGCACGGCGCGCACGGAAAACGCGCCTCCGGTGACGATGGCCGTGCCGTAAAGCATAAGCCACAGGCCGGGGAGCACGTAGAAAAGCCATATGCTAGCCAGGGCGTAAGTCAGCAGCCCGCCGACGAGAAGCGGAGGAACGAAACTAAGGAGGAATTTACGGCCTGGTCCGGAGAATAGCGCAGAGTTGGCGCGCCGCGCTTTAGTGGCGGCAGCCGGCCCGGCAATGGCGATGGCCACAAAAGCTTCCACCAGCCAGACTTCCAGCCAGGCGCGCGGAGAATGCTGGCGCGAAGCGATGAAGGCAGCGGCCAGAGCGGTGACGCCAATGCCTACCCCGCCCCAACCGGGCACGGCGGTGAACTCGCGGGCGCTCGCCATGGTTTCGCGGATATAGCGGAGGTGATCGGCGGCGCGTGCATCAATGGGGATGGGCTCGGACTTAGGAGCGCGCAGTGGACCGGCGAGAGCCATGATGGAGCGAGGCTAGCAGGGCCTCGGAGTTCTGTCAAGTACTTTGTACGACAAAGTTTGCAGGCCTCTCAACGCCCTTTCGGGTAGCGGCCCGCCAGCGCGTTCCAGCGGATGATGAACACGTCGGCAAACATCTGCACGCTGTCGCGCAGCATGCTCACTTTGGTGCCCGGGGAATGCGCCCAGCGCACGGGGATCTCCGTGGAGCGCAAGCCATGGTGGCGGGCCAGGTACAGCAGCTCGGGATCGAAACCGAAGCGCTCGATGCGCTGCTGCTCAAAAATGATTTTGCAGGGTTCGCGCCTAAAAGCCTTGAAGCCGCATTGCGTATCCACAAAAGGCAGACGCAGCGCGAGGCGCACCACGGTGTTAAAAATAATGCCGGCAAATTCGCGGAAACGGGATTGCCGCGCGCTGATCAGTTTGCGATTCATGGCCCGCGAGCCGATGGCGACGTCGAAGCCGCCGTCCACGGCGTCCAGCAGTTTGCCGGCTTCATCGATCGGCGCGGAGAGGTCGGCGTCGGTGAACAGCGCCAGGCGGCCGCGGGCCTCCAGCATGCCGTGGCGGACGCTAAAGCCCTTGCCGCGATTTACACCATTGGAAATGATGCGCAGCGTGGAGAGCTGGCCGCGCATCTTTTCGGCGACCGCCGCGGTGCGATCCGTGGAGCCGTCGTCGACCAACAGGACTTCCGTCTCACGCCCGAAATCCCGGATCCAGGCCGCGATTTTGGCCAGGGTTTCGGGCAAGCGCGACTCTTCGTTGAACGCAGGGATGATGATGGAGAGTTCGGGTGCGGTGGCTGTCATTGCTATGGAATACCCAGCCTACTAAATTTTGCGCGCAGCAACATGGTCGAAATAGTCGGCCGGGAGAGTCGGCGTTTCCGCCCGATTGTTCGGGGCGGGCACTTTGTTTTCAGTCGTGCGCTGCTACCGCTTCAGCGACGTGTTTTTTCCACGCGCAGTGTGCAGAATGTCGGCCATTTGGTCCAGAGCAAAGTCGCACTCT
>DATFYV010000008.1:0-12869 GCA_035314845.1 Candidatus Acidiferrum sp. | reverse complement strand
CCGGGAACGCCGTGGCCATGTAGGGTTTTATCTTCTAGGTCGCGGACGGCGCTTGATGAAACAGCAGATTCGCTACCAAGCGCGGGGCGCCAAGGCCTTTACGGAAACGTTTCGCGAAGCCCCGGATGTGTTTTATTTTTTAACGCTGGAATTGCTGCTGTTCGTGATGATGTTATTCGTGGTTACCGGGGTCAACGGCACCGTTCCGATCATCGTCGCCGCATTATTTTTGATTCTGCCGGCCAGTGAAGCCGCCGTCGAAGTGGTAAATCAGTTGGTGAACTTTCTGGTGCCTGCGCGCGCGCTGCCGCGGCTGGATTTTTCCACCGGTATTCCCGGGGATTGCCTGACCATCGTGGCGGTGCCCACGCTTTTGATCAACGAAGAGCAAATCCGCGACCTGGTGCGCAGCCTGGAGATTCGCTTCGTCGGCAATCGCGACGCGCAGCTGTATTTTGCCTTGCTGACCGACCCGCCAGACTCGGCGCAGCGCTTTGACGAACGCGACCAGCTCGTTTCGCTATGCTCCGGGCTCATCGAAGAGCTAAATCGCAAATACGGCGGCGGAGGGCGCGGACAGTTCTTGCATTTCCACCGCCATCGGGTGTTTAACGAAACCGAAAATAAATGGATGGGCTGGGAGCGCAAACGCGGGAAGCTCCTGGACTTCAACGATTTTCTGCGCGGGCAATATGACCGCTTTCCCGTAAAGGTCGGCGACCTCTCCATTTTGCCGCGCGTACGCTACGTCATCACCCTGGATTCCGACACCCAACTGCCGCGCGAATCCGCCTACCGCCTGGTGGCCACCATCGCGCATCCCCTGAATCGTGCCTCGGTCAACCCCGCCACCAATGCCGTGGACGAAGGTTACGGCGTACTGCAGCCGCGGGTGGGCATCAGCGTACAATCCGCGAATCAATCGCGTCTGGCGTTCCTGTATTCCGGACAAACCGGTCTGGATATTTACGCCCGCGCGGTTTCCGATGTATATCAGGATTTATTCGGCGAAGGAATTTTTACTGGAAAGGGAATCTACGAAGTCGATGTGTTCCGCCAAGTTTTGTCGGGACGATTTCCCTCCAATGCCATTCTCAGCCACGATTTGATCGAAGGAGCTTACGCGCGGGCGGGGCTGGTTTCCGACGTCGAAATCATCGACGATTATCCGTCCCATTTCAGCGCCCACAGCAGGCGAAAGCACCGCTGGATTCGCGGCGACTGGCAAATTCTCCGCTGGCTGCTGCCGCGCGTACCGGATGCCCACGGCAAACGCGTCAAAAATCCCCTCGAAGTGGTTTCGCGCTGGAAGATTTTGGACAATTTGCGGCGCAGCGTAATCGAAGCCGCAACGTTCGTGCTGCTCCTGGCGGCATGGTTCTATTTGCCAGGTTCGCCGGGAAATTGGACGGCGGCCACCGTGGCGCTCATGCTCATCCCCAGCTACGCGCAACTCGTTCTGTCATTATCGCGCTGGTGGCGTTCCGAAGATCGCAGCGGACTGCTGCGGCAGAGCTTCAACGATTTTACCTCTGGGCAAATCACCGTGCTGATTACGCTGACGTTCTTGGCGCACCAGACCCTCACCACACTGGACGCCATTTTTCGCACTGTATTCCGCCTCACGGTGAGCAGGCGCAACCTTCTCGAATGGGAAACCGCGGCGCAGTCTGAAATGGACGCAAAGAAACGCACCCCCGTCGATGTCTATCTCGACTGGACGCCCATCGTCGGCGGCGTGCTGGCTTTGGCCATTTCTTTTTTTCGTCCCGCAGCGCTGCTCGCGTCACTGCCGATTCTGACTCTGTGGATCCTCGCCAAGCCCGCCGCGCGCTGGCTGGACCGCCCGCTGCACAGCATGCGCAGCGACATCGGGCCCGCGGAGGAAGAATTTCTGCGCCTGGCCGCGTTACGTACTTGGCGCTACTTCCGCCAAATGCCCGGCCCGGAGAGTAACTGGCTGATTCCGGATAATGTGTATGAAGAGCCGTTTAACGTGGCGCACCGCTTGTCGCCCACCAATCTCGGTTTGCAATTTAACGCACAATACGCGGCCTATGATTTGGGCTTCCTCGATGCGCGCTGTTTTTTGGAGCTGGCGGAAACAACGCTTTCCAGCGCGAAACGCCTCCCGCGTTTTCGCGGACACTTTCTGAACTGGTTTGACACCACTTCGCTCGCTGCGTTGCCCCCACGCTTCGTCTCCAGCGTGGACAGCGGCAATCTAGCTTGCTCGCTGTGGTGCTTGAAACAAGGAAGTTTGGAAATCGCGCGCCAGCCGATTTTGCGGCGCGAATTCTTGCGCGGCATGCGCGAACATTTGACGATTGCGGCGGAGGAATGCGCGCAAGCCGGAGCCGGCGCGGATGTGGCGGAAGCCTTTGCGAAGATGCGCGCGGAAAGCACGCGGCTTGGTGACAGCACCGCCGCGTGGGTCGCTGCGCTCGAGCCGCTGCAAGGAGCGTTGCAGGGAATGATCGCGGACATTCCGCCGGATTCCCCAGAACAATCCTACGCCTCGGCGCGCTGGTGGATGCAGGCATGCGCTTCGCAATTGGCCGCGCTGCGGCACATGGTGGAACACTGGATGCCGTGGATGCTGCCGCAATATTCGGCGGTGCGTCAGCAAGTTGGCGAGATGCTCTATGACAACGCGACGACAGGCCTGACTCTGGAAGAGTTGCCCGGTTTTGCCGCCAAGCTGCAAAAGAAGCTGGGCGAGTATTCTTTCTGGAGCGAAGAGCACGCTGTGCTGCAAGACTTGCGCGACCGCTTGCCGCAATGCGCCAGCGACGCGCGCGACGCGCTGAACCGCCTGGCGAGCGTGGCGGAGGAAGCGGATGTCCTCGTCCACGAGATGGATTTCCGCTTTTTGTACAACCGCAAACGGAAAATGTTGTCCGTGGGTTATGATGTCGAGCAGAATGAACTAGTAGAGAGCTGTTACGACCTGCTGGCCTCCGAAGCCCGCAGCGCGGTTTTTGTGGCCATCGCCAAGGGGGATATTCCGCAGAGCAGTTGGTTTCAACTGGGCCGCGTGCACACACACTATGCGGGCCGCAATGTGCTGCTATCGTGGACCGGCACCATGTTTGAATACCTGATGCCCGCGCTCTGGATGCGCGCTTACTCCGGAACCTTGCTGGAGAACAGCTTGGCTGCCGCGGTCGCCAGCCAGCGGCGCGTGGTCGATAAATTGGACATTCCGTGGGGCATTTCCGAGGGCGCTTGCAGTTTGCGGAACGACGCGGGGCATTTCGAATATCACGCGTTCGGAGTGCGCTCCTTGGCGCTGAAGCCAGATATGTTGCGGCGCTTGGTGATTACTCCGTACGCTGCTTTTTTGGCGCTCAACGTGGATCCTGCGGGCGCGGTGCGCAATTTGCGGGACATGCAGAAGAAAGCCTGGGTTGGGCCGCTGGGATTTTACGAGGCCGCGGATTACGGCCAGCCGCAGCGCGGAGAACAAGTAAAACCCGTGGTGGTGCGCAGTTGGATGGCGCATCATCAAGGCATGAGTTTGCTGGCGGTGGCCAATTTGCTCTCGCAGGCCGTTTTTCAGCGCCTATTTCATCGCGAGGTCATGGTGGCTTCCACGGAAAGAATTCTGCACGAGCGAAAACCGTCGGCCACCAATTGTGAACCGGCCGGCGCGAGCGACGACTGGGTTTCTTGAGGGGTGCGAGGCGATGATGGGTTTGCGAGAATTGGCCGGAAATATCCGTGTAAGCGCGCGATGCGGCTTGGCTGCGTTGGCCGTAGTGTGGCTGTGCTTGATCGTCCCAGCGGCGCGTCCGCAAACGCAGCCCGCGAAAACGGCGGCGCAAACGGGGCCTCCTGAAATTACCGTCAATCTCAATGTCGCCCCGCGCCCCTTTCCGCATTTTTGGGAGCAAATGTTTGGTTCCGGGCGGGCCGTCCTTTCGCTGCGTGAGAGTTACCGCGACGACCTGCGCACCGTAAAGCTAGCCACCGACTTCCAATACATCCGCTTTCACGGAATTTTTCTCGATGAGGTCGGTTTGTACGACGAGGATAAGGATGGCAAGCCCGTTTACAATTTCTCCTATGTCGATCAGATTTACGACGGTTTGCTAAAAAACCACGTACGCCCCTTCGTGGAGCTCAGCTTCATGCCCAACAAGCTCACCTCCGATCCCAAGCTGGTGCAAGCCTTCTGGTACAAACCCAACGTCGGCCCGCCCAAAGATTGGAATAAATGGGAGCAGCTGGTCGAGGCCTTCACACGCCACTTGGTCGAGCGCTACGGCGAAGACGAAGTTGCACAATGGTATTTCGAAGTCTGGAACGAACCCAATCTCGATTTCTGGATGGGCGAGCCGCGCGAAAGCACGTACTACGAACTCTATGACCGCGCGGCTCGTGCGATTAAACGGGTAAGCGCGCATTTGCGCGTCGGCGGCCCAGCCACGGCGCAGGCTGCTTGGGCGGACCGCTTCTTGGCTCATTGCAAGGACAAAAGTATTCCCGTGGACTTCATCTCCACCCACGTTTACGGCAACGACAAAGCCGAAGACGTTTTCGGTACCCACGAAGTGATTCCCCGCGACCGCATGGTGTGCCGCTCGGTGAAGAAAGTTCACGACCAGATCGTCGCCTCCGCGTACCCCAATCTGCCGCTCATCTGGAGCGAATTTAACGCCGACTACAGCAATCAAACCGCAGTCACCGACAGCGCCTACATGGGCCCGTGGATGGCCGATACCATTCGCCAGTGCGATGGCCTCACCGCGATGATGAGCTATTGGGATTTCTCCGACGTCTTCGAGGAACAAGGCGTGATCAAGCAGCCCTTTTACGGGGGATTCGGTTTGCTCGCCGAAAACGGCATCCCCAAGCCATCCTTCAACGCCTTTTCTTTGCTGCATCTCCTGGGCGACTCCCGCGTCGACGTGGACAGTGACAACATGCTGGTCACCAAACGCAAAGACGGAACCCTCGTGCTGGCGCTGTGGGGCAAGCTCGTGCCACCCGAAGAAAAACCCGGCCCCAGCGAAGAAGTGCATTTGAAATTCCGCGGTTTGTGGGGCAAGCGCACCGCCAAGGTAACCGTTATCGACGACCAGCACGGCTCGCCACTGCCAGCGTACGGAAAAATGGGCAGCCCACGCTTCTTGACGCAAGCGCAAATCGCGCAACTAAAGGCCGCTGCGCGATTGCCCGCGGTTCAACTAATCCCGCTAAAAGGGAATCACCTGACGCTCACCGTCCCACCGCGCGCTCTTGTTTTAGCGGAAATCAATCCGTAGCTCATTTTTCACACGGAGCCGAGCCTCACTCTGCGCCTTCTGTGCACCTCTGTGTCTCTGCGTTGTCTTTTTCTTTCGCCTCCAGTGGCGAAGCGCGCGCCGCGCACGGTGCCTACAGTCTGGCGCGCTCCTTCCTCCGCGAATTACGGTATTCCAGGGCTAGCCGCGGAGTGGTCTCCTACACTCGCAGCAACCGTGCGGGCCCACCCGGCGCCGCATCGCGCAAATCGATCGCGAGCTCGACGCGGAAATATTGTTTCAAGCATCCGTCTCAACCATTCGTTTTAACTATTCCCTTCAACCATCCAAGGAGGCGTCATGAACTGGGACCAAATCGAAGGCAAGTGGAAGCAGTCGGCGGGCGCGGTAAAAGAAAAGTGGGGCAAGCTGACCGACGACGATTTGACCGTTATTGCCGGAAAGAAAGATCAGTTGGTCGGCAAGATACAGGAGCGCTACGGCATCGCCAAGGAAGCGGCGCAGAAGCAGGTGGACGAATTCACACACGCCTACGACGCGAACGCCACAGCGCACGACAAATCGCGCACCGCGGGCAAGCACTAAGCGACGCCAAGCGGTCGGAAACAAGGGTGCTCGCGACTACACAAGAAAGAGGCTCGGAAGGTCTTCGAGCCTCTTTTTTCGCTCCGCTACCACCATCCTCCCCAAATCGCCCGAAACCTCGGCCCAGGAGCCGTCATCGATGAACAGACCACCCGGCCTTCCGCGCATTGTTATTTTCTCGATCGCCGCGTTGTTCTGGAGCACGCTCCCCGCTCGCGCCAGCGATCCTCTCGTCGCCCTCTCTGCCACGGAACTGCGCTTCGGCACCCAGGCCCAGGGCACTTCAAGCAGCCCGCAAGCTGTCGTTGTCACCAACATCGGTCAAGCTGACCTAATCATCTCCAGCATCACCCTGAGCGGAGAAAACAGCGCCGATTTTGTCGAGAGTACCACTTGTCCCTCCGCGCCCGCGGTACTCCCGGCCGGCAGAAACTGTGAAATCCGCGTGCTCTTCCATCCGCACAGCAGCGGGCCCGAAATGACCGGAACGCTCACGATTTCAGACAATGCTTCGGGAAGTCCGCGCTCGGTGGCGGTCCGAGGCATTCCCACTCCCGCCGCGCCCGGAATCACTCTGGCTCCTGCAAGTCTGGGCTTCGGCAATCAACCCGTGGCCTCCGTCTCTGCCGCGCATTCCATCACGCTGACCAACTCCGGGAGCGTCACGCTCAACCTGACTTCGGCCATCGCCCTCAGCGGCGCCGATGCCAGCGAATTCCGCATTACAAGATCCGCAAATTCTTGCCCGGAAGACAGCGGCCAGCTCGCGCCGCGCACCAGCTGCGAAATCGATGTCGTTTTCGCTCCGGCCACGCCGGGCGCGAAGAACGCGCAACTCGAGATCATGGATGATGCCGCCGGCAGTCCCCACGTCGTTTCCTTGAATGCCACTGCGGTGCCCCCTCGCCAGTAATCGGCTTCTCCAAAAACGCGAACTGGCCCCCCGTATTCTTGTTTGCATCCCCTGTGTACACGGCACGATCATTCTTATTAGCAGCATTTGTGCGCCCTGTACCGCTTTAGGCTCATGCAACGTCCAACATCTGGACTGGCAAAACCGGGCTTGGGCAGAGCCTAGCCGAAAGCCTTCATGGCTCAATGACGGCAATGCCGCCACTACGACAAATCGAGGCCGTAAATGAATTTTCGCAAAATGCGGAGGAATCTCACATCCAACGACATATGGTGGATATCCGCGCCATTCCTGCTGCTCGGCGCCCTCTTGTTGTGGCCCGCCACCCATAGAGGCGGTCTGGCCTTAGCGCAAGCTCCCCAGCAGAATCCCGCACCCGCTGCCAACGGCAGCCGTGGCGTCGGCACGGTAAAATCCGTCGCTGGCGCCACTGTCACTTTGACCACCGATGCCGGCGATGAACTAAGAATCCTTTTGCAACCCGACAGCAAGATCCTCCGCGTCGCTCCCGGTCAGCAGGACATCAAGCAGGCCACCCCCATCGCCGCCAGTGATTTGCAGCCGGGCGACCGCATCCTGGTGCGCGGCAAGCCCGGCGACGACGCCAAAACCGTGCTCGCTGTCTCCGTCATCGTCATGGCCAAGACCGATGTTGCCGCCAAGCAAGCTAAGGATCGTGAAGAGTGGCAGCGTCATGGCCTCGGCGGTGTCGTCAGCGCTGTCGATCCTGGGGCGAACACCATCACTATAGGCGTTACGGTCATGGGCGAAAAGAAAAGCATTACCATCAAACTCGCGAAAAACACCGTCCTGCGCCGCTACGCTCCGGATTCCGTAAAATTCGACGATGCCAAGCCCGCCCTTCTCGACAGCGTCCACGTGGGCGACCAGCTCCGCGCCCGTGGCACAAAGAGCTCCGACGGCACAGAACTTGCCGCCGACGAGGTCGTCTCCGGCACCTTCCGCAACATCGCTGGGACGATTTCCGCGCTTGATGGTGCTGCCGGAACCATCGTGGTGCAAGATTTGTCCACGAAGAAACCTGTCATCGTAAAAATCAGCGCCGACTCGCAGCTGCGCAAGCTCACGCCGCCCGTCGCACAGCGCATCGCCGCTCGCATGAAAGGCGAAACTCCGGCGGCGCCGGCCAGCGGAGCCAGCGCCCCCCCGAACGGGAACGTTGCCGCCTCTGCCACCGGAGCACCTGGATCCAGCCCCGGGCAGCAGGGAGCACGGACCGGCGGCGGTGGCGGAGGGCAGAGCGGTGACTTGCAGCAAATGTTGACCCGCATGCCCGCATCTAACCTAAGTGACTTGCAGAAAGGCGATGCCGTTATGATCGTCACCACCGAAGGCACCGCGGGCGGCGGCGTAACCGCGATCACCCTGCTCGCGGGCGTCGAGCCGATTCTCGAAGCCTCCCCCAAGGGCAATTCATCGCTCCTGTCCGCATGGAGCCTCGGCTCCGCGCCCGGAGGCGAATAGGCGGCACGCTATAAATATTCGCCGCTTAGCGTCCGCCAGCGCTCACATTCGCAGGAATCTAATTCTAGGAGAAGTAATGAAAGCCCGGCCATTCCAAAGATTTCTCATACTGCTCGTGTCCCTTGCTTGGTCCATCGCCTCGCAGCTGGTGCTGGCGCAAACGAGCACGGCGCAGCAAGCCACCGGCGGCTTGCGCGGCCAGGTTCTCGATCCGTCCGGTGCCAGCGTCGCCGGCGCCACCATTCTCCTCAGCACTCCCTCAGGCGCTTCCGTCGATACCGCCACCGGCAAAGACGGCACCTACGAGTTCAAGAATCTCGCTCCCGGCAAATACACCGTCAAAGCCGTCGCCGAAGGATTCGGCCTCTTCACCCAGGAAAACGTAGTCATCGGCGCAGGGCTGGTGCAAAAGCTAAACATCGCCCTGACCATCGAAGTACAAGAACAAAAAGTGATGGTCAACGACTCCAACACTACGGTAGACGTCAACCCTGCCAACAACGCGGGCATGATCGTCATTAAAGACAAAGACCTCGAAGCCCTCAGCGACGATCCCGACGAATTTCAGTCCGAGCTGCAAGCGTTAGCGGGGCCCTCCGCTGGCCCCAACGGCGGACAAATCTACATCGACGGCTTCACCGCGGGTCAGTTGCCGCCGAAATCCTCCATCCGTGAAATTCGCATCAATCAGAATCCCTTCTCCTCGGAGTACGACAAACTCGGCTACGGCCGAATCGAGATTCTCACCAAGCCTGGCACCGACAGTTACCACGGCCAAATCCAGATCAACGGCAACGCCAGCGGCCTCAATTCCCGCAACCCCTTTCTTGGCACCGCCGAGCAGCCCGGCTACGACTCCGAGTTCTACAACGCCAGCATTGGCGGTCCGCTCAGCAAAGCCTCTTCGTTCTTTTTCAGCATCGATCGTCGCAATCTCAATAACTTAAATATCGTTAGCGCCATCAGCCCCACGGACCTCACCGGCGGAATCACCCCTTCCGCCGTACCCAATCCGCAGACCCGTACCAATCTAGGTCCGCGCTTCGATTTTCAACTCGGGCCCAACAACACTCTTTCTGTTCGCTACCAATACTTTCGCGAGAACGAGCAGAACGATGGCGTCGGCGGCTTCAATCTAGCCTCTCAGGCTTTCAACTCCCTCAACACCGAGCACACTCTGCAGGTCGTCGATACCCAGGTGCTTGGTCCGCGCGTCATTAACGAGACGCGCTTCCAATTTGTGCGCGAAAATAACACGCAAACCATCGCGGATCCCGGCGTCATTTTTGGCATCGCCAATCCCACGGTCACCGTTCAAGGCGCCTTCAACGGCGGTCCAAACAACTCTGGCGATCAGCTCAGCACCCAGGACCGCTACGAACTGCAAAACTTCACCGCCATCACCATGGGAAACCACCTCATCAAATTTGGCGGTCGTCTGCGCGTCACGCGCGATAACAGCAGCTCTAACTCCAATTTCAACGGCACCTTCACCTTCGGCCCTATCAAACAGGCCGACGGCACCGTGCTCTCCGGTCTCACGGCGTATCAGAACACGCTGCAGTTGCTCGCCGCAGGCGACACGCCCGCGCAAATCTTCGCCAATGGCGGCGGCGCCACACAATACACCCTGGTCACGGGAACCCCCGCTATCGTGAACACCTATCTCGACGTCGAGCCTTACGTGCAGGACGATTGGAAGGTCCGCCCCAACGTCACCCTAAGCTATGGCCTGCGCTATGAAGCGCAGAACAGTCTCGGCGACCACGGCGACTTCGCTCCGCGCCTTGGGGCTGCCTGGGGCGTTGGCGGAGGTGGGAAGAAGCCGCCGGTCGTCGTTCTCCGCGCGGGATTCGGCATTTTCTACGACCGCTTCACGCAAGACCTGATCTTGCAACAGCAACGACTGAACGGCGTGACGCAAACGCAGACCACCATCATGAATCCCAACTGTTTTCCAACTTCCAATCCCAACGGTGACTTCGGCCCGGCCACCTGTCTCACCGCTGGCGGCGCGATCAGCAGTCTGGCCACGCAATATCAGAGCAATCCCAACCTGCGCACGCCGTACACCATGCAAACCGGAATCAGCCTGGAGCGCCAGCTCACCAAAAACGCCAATCTCGCCGTTACGTATCTCAGTTCTCGCGGCGTCCACCAGTACGTCACCACCAACATCAACGCCCCGCTGCCGTGCACGGTCGCCGGATGCGATGCTGCCACGCAGCCGCGCCCCAACCCCGGCGAGGGCGACATCTACCAATATCAATCCGAAGGAATTTTTAAGCAGAATCAGCTCATCGTAAACAGCAGCGTCCGCATGGGTACCAAGCTCTCGCTCTTCGGCTACTACACCCTGAACTACGCCAACAGCGACACTGCCGGCCCGAACACTTTCGCCTCCAACTCCTACAATCTTGCGCAGGACTACGGGCGTTCGACCTACGACATTCGCAACCGCTTGTTTCTCGGCGGTACCATTGGCTTGCCCTACCTGTTCCGTCTCAGCCCCTTTGTGATTGCCAGCTCCGGCATTCCGTTTAACATCACCACGGGCCAGGACAATAATGGCGACTCCATTTTCAACGACCGCCCCGCCATCGTTACCACCCCCACCGCCACGACAGTGCAAACTAAATATGGCCTCTTCGAAACGCAGCCGACCTTCGGCGAAACTCTCGTCCCCATCAATTACGGCACCAGCCCGAGCCGTTTCAGCTTCAACCTGCGTCTCAGCAAATCCTTCGGCTTCGGCGCTAAAAAGGAAAGCGCGGCTAACGGTTTGGGCGGCCCCAGCGGAGGCACGTTTGGGCGCCCGGGCGGCGGCCCCGGTGGAGGCGGTCGTGGCGGACCCGGCGGCGGCTTCGGTCCAGGCAACCCCACCAACCGCAAGTACGGCCTGACCTTCAGCATCGCGGCACAAAACCTTTTCAACAACGTAAACGTCGGTACGCCCGTGGGCATCGTCAGTTCGCCGATTTTTGGGGAAGCTAATACCCTCGCTGGTCGCCCCTTCTCCACCACCACCGCCAACCGCCGCCTGGACCTCCAGGTTCTATTCAGCTTTTAGCGCTCTTCCCGCGCCCTCTGCAAATCGCCGCTGAGAGCGTCCGAGGGATCTTTGTGACAGGATGAGTCATGAAGAAACGGAAAAAGAAGGGTATTGATCCCGCAAAGGAAGCCCGCCGCAGGGCGCGCAAGTCGGGCTTAGCCCCGGCAGCGACGCGCGTCATTGTGGACAAACGCCTGCGTCCGCCAAAGCACAAGAAGCAAGAATTGGAACCCGATGCGTATTGATTCTCTGCCAAGCGCGCAAGGCGCTCTTGATGTCGCAGGCTTCAGTCTGTGCCACCAAACATCTTTGTGACGCTGAAGGTCCCGACCGGGACCTAGTTTTTCGAGCCTCAACCAGGTTTGTATTCAGGAACGCGCTCGTTGGCCAGAAACAGCGCTGCGGGTGCTTGCTTGCGCCGGGTGGCGAGTTCGTTGGCAATATTTTCCAGATCTGGCTTACTGAATCCGGTGCAAGAGACGCGAATCGTGCCGTCGTCATCGACAAGGAAAACGGTCGGCACGTTAGTCAGGCCATAGCCGTTGGAAACCGGGTAGCCGGTTTCGTCGAGCAGCACCGGAAACGTGACGCCGTAATCTTCGACGAAGCGTTTTGTGGCGCTGGCATCGTCTTGCGAAATGCCCAGAAACGTGACGCCACCGCCGCCGTGGCGTGTGAAAAGGCGTTCGATGAAGGGGAATGTGAATTGGCAGACCGGGCAGGAGACTTTGAAGAAAGCCACGACGACGGGACCGTGCTTCATCGCCCTGCTCAAAGAGTATTCATTCCCGTCGAGGGCCTTGAGAGAAAAGTTGGGAGCAATGCTACCGGCAGCAAGATTGGTCATGGGTTCGGCGGCTCCAAGCAGGCGAGCGAGTCGTTGCAAAAGTGCCATGCCGCGAGTCTATCGCAGCGGGCTATGCAGTGAAAGCGCAGTGTTTAGTGGATATTTTTGGTTTTGCGCTGCATGTAATCCATCAGGAGGTACTGGCCGAGGTTGTAGGGGGTGGTAAAGTAGGCTTTGCCTTTGCACATTTCGGTGATTTTCTGGACAAAGTTGATGAGGGCGTAGTCGCTGGCGAGCATGAAGGTGTTGATCATGATGCCGGCGCGCTTGCACTTGTTTACTTCTTCGAGGGTTTGGCCAACGACGAAGGGATCGAGGCCGAAGGCGTTTTTGTAGATGCGGCCGTCTTCGAGCGTTAAGGCCGAGGGTTTTCCGTCGGTGATCATGATGATCTGGCGCATGTCTTTTTTCTGGCGCAGCAGGATGCGCTGGGCCATGCGCAGGCCTTCGCGCGTGTTGGTGTAGTAGGGGCCGACTTGCACGCGGGCGAGCTGGCCGAGAGGAACTTCTTCCGCGCTATCGTGAAAGAGAACCAGGCTGAGCGTGTCGCCGGGATATTGCGTGCGGATCAAGTGCGAGAGCGCCATGGCCACACGCTTGGCGGGGGTGAAGCGATCTTCGCCATAGAGAATCATGCTGTGGCTGCAATCAAGCAGCACCACCGTGGCGCAGGAGCTGTGATATTCGCACTGATGCACCATCAAGTCCGAATAGTTCATCTCGATGGGGACTTTTGCG
>DATFYV010000007.1:0-7701 GCA_035314845.1 Candidatus Acidiferrum sp. | reverse complement strand
GTACAAGCTGAGCATTCCGCAGGACAAGATCCGCGACCTGATCGGGCCGGGCGGAAAGAAAATCAAGTCCATCATCGAGCAGACCGGCGTGAAGATCGACGTGCTGGAAGACGGCACGGTGCACATCTTCTCCACCAGCGGAGCAGGCGGGGATGCGGCGTTGCAGATGGTGCGCGACGTCACGGCCAGCGCGGAACTCGGCAAGACCTACCTCGGCAAAGTCGTGCGGCTCGCGGAGTTCGGCGCCTTCGTCGAACTCTTCCCCGGCACCGACGGCTTGCTGCACATCAGCGAAATTTCCGAGCATCGCATTCGCGACGTTCGCGATGAACTGAAACTCGGCGACCAAGTGCTGGTCAAAGTGTTGGCCATCGAAGGCAACAAAGTCCGCCTCTCGCGCAAAGCCTTAATTAAGGAAGCGCGCGAGAAGCAGCAAAAGGCCGCGGGCGCGGCCGGTGGCGCAACCAGCGCTGGCGGCGATGGCGGTTCAACGCACAGTCAACACGGCGGTAGCTCCGAGCACGAAGCAGCCGGCGGCCACGAAGACGCCCCAGTTCATCCCGGCAACGGCGAGTAACACTCGTCCGCGCATTGCGAGAAACGAGAGGCCCGGCGAATTCGCCGGGCTTTTCTCTTTGCGACTGTATGAATTACCGGCTAAATAAGCCACCTCTCAAGGTTCTTCCGGATGAACGACGGCCAAGCCCAGATATTTCTCGAACGGATCGAAGTCGCGATCGCGATGCAGCAATGCGTGTCCCCCCTTCAGGCAGAAGGTTGCGATCAAGCAATCAATGGTCTTGCGAACCGTATAGCCGAGCGCACGGAGAGCGCGATAGTTTTGCGCTGCCGATACGGCCAGGTCCTCGCCAGACGTGGAGAATACGCGGAATGCAGTGAGCTCGCGGCGAACCTCATTGAATAAATCATCGCTCCGAAGGCCTTGCAGCACTTCGCACAGAATCAAATCCGTTAATCCCACGCGCCTCAGAGGAATCGCGCGCTCCAGCCACTGTGTGTGCGGATTGGAAACGCCACCCAGAAATTCAATCCAGACGGCGCTGTCGACGATAACCATATTCTTCAATCAATCGGCGATTCTGCTGCGACGCGATTCCTCTAAGTTGCCTTCCCACTGTACTTTGCCACGAAGGCGGAGGATGCCCGTTTGCCTATGGATCTGGAGCAGTGCACGAAGCCCGGCTTCCACGGCTGCTCTTTTTGTGCGCGCTCCGGTTACGCGCATCGCTTGGCGCATCAATTGGTCGTCAATTTCGATGTTGGTTCGCATCTGCAGAGCCTCGATGTGTAAGTCTAGCACATTTATGTGTACCGATGGCGATGGGCGATGTTGCCGTGGATTTCCGCTGGGGAAGGGCTGAAGCGCTCATGGGTGCAGCTTGATTTTAATTTGCGGCGGCGCAAGCTTTGGTGTGGTGCACAGCGTCGAGGGCGCCCCACAGGGCGTCAAGGGCCTCGTTGGTTGTAGCTAGAATTTCTTCGTGGTCTTCATTGGCGTTCTCCAGCAGCCAGTCGCGCCATGCGGCGCGGTGGGCTTTGTCGGCTTCTTCGTGGACTTGGAAATAAGCGAGCGCTTGCGGCTGGGTGATACCATAAAAGCTCTTCAGACCATCAATTTTGGTGGTGGCGATCTCCGGAACTTGCGCTTCGTAGGCGTACAGCGCTGCCACGGCTTCCGGAATGGTGCGGTCGCCGCAGATTTCGCGGAAAGTTTGCACCACGTTTTGCGTGCCGGGCAGGGAAGGGCAGCAGGTGATGTCGTCCTCGCCCACGCCCAAGGCGGCGGCGAAATCGCGCCAGAGCTTGGGATGCGAGGCGGCTGGATTTTCCTCTTCAGCGAGATTTTCCAGCACCACGCGGCGGATGGGGCCTTCCGTGCGCGCGGCCAAGACGCGCAGGTGCTTAGGAAAAGCTTCGACGTGGCGGTAGTACTGGGCAGCGTACAGCTGCAGCGATTGCTTGCTGAGCTTGCCGGCTTGCCAGTCCTGATAAAACGGGTGGTTCAGAAGATTTTTCTTCGCGATGGCTGCGTCGAGCTGTTCCAGAAGATGCGTGTTCGCCATGATGGTCCTCCGTGCAACGCGATTCGGCTGTCTCGCTGCCCAGAACTCGGGTGGCGCCCACAACTCGGGTGGCGCCCAGAATTCAGGTGGCGCATTGTACCAAAGATTCCGGCGAATTGCTTTAGCACGGGCGGCGCGGATCAGCGCAGGAAGCGCGCCACGGTGGCGGCGGCCAGTCCCAGAACGGCCACCGCGGCGTAGGTGGCGGAAGCTAGCCTCCAGGAGATGGTTTTTCCGATGACCGAGAAGGAGTAGACGCTGTAAATGCCCAGGGTACAGAGGATTGCGACCACGTACGGCAGCGGCACGCCGCGGGTCATGGCCAGGTAGGCGATGACCACGTCGAAGGCCATGGGCACGGGAAGGAAGGCACCCACCAAGCAAACGGCAATGATTCCGAGGAACGTCACGTTGCTGGAGAGCGCTTGTTGTGGCGCGATTTCTATCGCCAGAGCTCCAAGCCCGGCGGCCAAAAGCATCAAGGGCAGACCCACGCGCGCGATGTACCAAAAATTCTGCGCATAGGATTTGGCGGAGGTAACCAGGGCCTGCAGCCAGGTTTCGGAGGCCGCCAGGTCAACCGGGCACGCAACCGCGGTCTCCGCCGAGTTATAGCGCGCGCCGACGAGCGGGGCGAAAACGAAAATCAGCAGCAAGGTGGTGGCAAGTTTCAGCAACGCGATGGGCAACGGAAAGAGGGCGAAGGCCATCGCCAGCACCACAACGTTCAGCGCCGGCGAACTGAACATCGCAGCCAGGACGGATTCCGTGCTCATGCCGGAGGCGTAAAGGCCGCGGCCAATCGGCGCGACGCAATTGGCGCAGACCCCCAGCGGGGCCCCCGCCAGCGCGCCGATCAGTGCGTTCAGTTGCGGGAAGCGCGTGCGGCGGTAGCGGAGCGTGGAGAGAAACGTCAGAGCGGCGGCGCCAAAAAAGAAGCCGAAGGTCATGCCGATTTTATTGGCGGCAAGCCAGTTTAGGGAGGTGCGCCAGACCCGTTGCGCGAGCGGCATGCTTTTATCGACGGGGTATACGGCGTCAAAGGTGATGGCGCCCGCCGCTTTGAGGTGTGTGCCAGAGTGATATTTGCGCAGCAGGGCCGGGTAGCGCGAGTCAATCCAGAAGAAGCCGGCGATGCCCAGCATCAGGGCTACGGCGATGAGCCGTCTGCGCCAGCCGACGGAAACTGCGGTGAGCGCCGGGGAAGCGAACGTGGTTGTTGCGGCGGACATTGCTTGCCTCCGAGGTATGAGAGCAACTTGGTTACGAATGTGGAGGGACTTTAATCAAGGCGTAGGCGGAGGGACATAGTAGAAAAGCATTAAGGCCGGCGAATCGCGCCGAGTTTATCTTCATTCAAGCCTTGCAGCTCTTGTTCCGTGAGCTTTCCTTCCCGAATAAGATTGCTGAAAACGAAAATAAGAACCGAGTACTTGTACTCGTACTGGCGGTCAATTTGCGTGCGTCGATCCGTGAGATAGCGCTCCAGATCCCATACCTCAGAGGGTTCCTGAATCCTTTCAGCCCGCTTCTTGGCCTCCATCATGACCGATTCCAGCTCGCGCTTAAGCGCCAGGTCGAAGGCTTTCCGGGCGACGGCTTTCTCTTCGCGAGACCATTTTAGGTCGCGTATGGCCTCATAACCGAGGGCCCCCGGGCGAGGTGAACTTGTCATATCGGGTTCCTCCCAGACGGCATTTTATCCCCACCCTTGCGTGTTGCACAGATTGATTTTGCCTCTGCTTTTCGGTTTGCGAAGTTGGGTGCCCCACCCTCGGGTTTGTGAGGGTGGGTCTTGGGGGTTGCTTGCTGGGTGTCTGCGTATGGAGCATTTGCATTTCACACCGCTCAATCCTTGCCGAACGTTAGCCCTCCGGGCTCCCCGCTGGGCCAGAAAAAACAGGCCCCAGAAAAAGAAAGACCCGCCCTCACAAAACCGGGGACCGGGCACCCAAAATCGTTCTCGCGGATTACGTCCGGGCCACCCGCTGCCTTTCTCTTCGGAACCAAAGTGGGTCGAACTCCGTATATTCGGTACAGCATGAGACGAGCAGGGCGGTTCAAGCGTCAGAAAACCGTCAGGGAGAGAGGAATCATGGACAAGATCAAAAGTTTCGTACGGAGCTGGATACCCGGCGCGGTGAGTCTGGCGGTGATCGCGCTGGTGGCGGGTGCGCCCGCGCGAGCGCAGGGCGAAAAGCGCACGGTCTTCGAGCCAGCCGATTTTCATTGGCAGGGGAGCCTGAAGGCCGGGCAAACGCTGGAAGTGTTCAATACCAACGGAGAGATTGCTGCGAACCGCGCTTCCGGGGAAGCCGCCAGCGTGGCGGGCATCCGAGGTGGCAACGACGACGACCACGAATTGTTCATCGAGGTTGTCGAGTACGCGGATGGTGTCACGGTTTGCGCCGTATACGCGAAAGAGAAGGCGCCGGGGCGCTGCCATCGCGGCGGCGTGTCGTCGGAGTCCGGCAACTGGTCTCATGGCCATCGCGCCAAGATCAACTTTGACGTGCAGGTGCCCCACGGCGTGCTCTTCCATGCCCTGACCACCAATGGCGCGGTGCATTGCGTGAACCTGGAGAGCGTGGTGGAGGCGGACACGACGAACGGCAATGTGGAAGTGTCCACCAGCGAGTGGGCCTCGGCGAAGACCACCAACGGTAGCGTGCGCGTGGCCATGGGCAATGCCCAGTGGAGCGGCAAGTTGCAGCTCATGACCACCAATGGCAGTGTGGACGTGACCCTGCCGGCTTCCGCGGAATTCAAGGTGGATGCCGCCACCACCAATGGCGGGATTCGCTCGGACTTTCCGATTACTGTACAGGGGACGTTTGGCCCCAAGTCGCTCTCCGGGACGGTGGGCGGCGGGGGAAGAGAATTGAAGCTCGAGACGACGAATGGCGGGATCGAGCTGAAGAAGAGCTAAGCGGGGGCACTGGCGGTTTGGCGTGCAGCCCGGAGCCTTAGATTTTTCTGGCTGAGATTCCATGCGGCGACCTTACCAACCGCCTGCCACTTTCCGAGTTTGTTAAAATTTGCGCGCCGGCGAGTCTTTTGGATCTTAAAAGACTCGCCGCGTTGCCGTTTCCAGCCCATCGCTGTTTTTACGTTCCCCGCTCACCCTGGCCCCTTGCTATTCCTCTTTTTTAAGTCAGGCCAAACTGCAAAAAAAGTGAAACGATTTGCCGCCAGCACGCACTACACAAATGCAAGGTGATCTCTCGGACGTCGCTCAAACTTTCGCGGCTGTCTTGCGCAAGGTGTGTCTACTCGTTCGCTGAACTCACCCTTTGAAATCATCAATTTATGAAGGAGGAGCGCATGGGTAACCCAGACATTACGAATATTTCAGAGGTACTTCGTTGGCGCCCGGGACCGATCGGTGATCCGGTGCCCTGGTGGCTGTTTTCCCAACTCAGCAGAGAAACCCTCGTGGAACTGAGCAAAGTACAACTCGAACACGAAAAGGCCGTCAACGTTGCCATGGGCAACTACATTGCGGGCGTGCAAGCCGTAATGGCCAAAGCTGGCGGGGCACAGCGCTAACTAAAACCAACCGCTATATATATGGGCGCGTTCCCAGCGCCCAAGTTTGTGAGGATTGCGATGATCGGCTCTCAGCAACTCCCGCTACTGGATTCCTCTGCCATCGCCAAGCGCGCACGCGATACTTCGCGCCCGGTAATCCTGATCGGCTTCCAAAATCAGGGCAATCTCGGCATCGGCTATCTAGCCTCCACGCTTCGCCAGAATGGTTACACCGTTCGCGTTTTCGATTTTGAAACCGATCCGCGAGACATCCTCGAAGCCGCCGCATCATCGCACCCTCTCTTAATGGGCTTCTCCCTGATCTTTCAGTTCTACATCCACAAATTTCGCGAACTCATGAGTTTTCTTCGTGAGAACGGCATCGACTGCCATTTCAGCATGGGCGGCCATTTCCCAAGCCTGAGCTACGAACAAACGCTGCAGCTGGTCCCGGAACTCGACAGCGTGGTCCGCTTCGAAGGCGAGATTACACTGCTCGAACTTGTCGATTGTCTTGGCTCCCGCGCGGAATGGCACGGCATCGACGGCCTCGCGCATCGTCGCGGCTCCGAAATAATTTCCAACCCCCTCCGCAAACTCGTCGATGATCTCGACCGCTTCCCCTATCCCGACCGCGACTTCAAACCCATGTCCACTCTGGGCCATTCCATTGTCCCGCTGCTGGCCAGCCGCGGCTGTGCGCGGACCTGCTCGTTCTGCTCCATCCAAACTTTTTATCGCGCCGCCCCTGGGAAAATCGTGCGCACGCGCAATCCTCGCAAAGTGGTCGAAGAGATGGATTCGCTCTACCGCGAGCGCGGCACCACCATTTTCCTTTTCCAGGATGACGATTTCCCATTGTTCGGCGCCGTCTGGCGTCGTTGGGCCGCGGAATTCGTCAGCGAATTGCACCGTGCCGAATTGCCCGGAAAAGTAATCTGGAAAATGAACTGCCGCGCCGACGCCGTCGACAAAGATTTATTTATTTCCCTGCGCGATGCCGGCTTGTACTTCGTCTATATGGGCCTCGAATCCGGCAACGAAGAAGGCCTTAAAACCCTTCACAAACAGATCAGCGTCGAACAAAATCTTCGCGCCGTGCAAACCCTGAAAGACATCGGCTTGGTCTTCGAATACGGCTTCATGCTCTTCGATCCCTCTAGCACCTTCGACTCCGTCCGCACCAATCTAGGTTTTCTGCGCCAAATCGTCGGCGACGGCAGCACCGCCGCCACCTTCTGCCGCATGCTTCCGTACGACGGCACTCCCATCAAGGACGATCTTCAACGCACCGGGCGGCTCCGCGGTGACATTTGCAACCCGGATTACGACTTCCTCGATCCCAAGCTCAACGAATTCTACGAAGACCTCACGCGTTACTTAAACATCAGCGGCTGGATTCACGGCTACGAAGCGTTAAGCGTCCAACTCAAATGGGCGTGGCATGAAATCGCTGTCATGGAGCGCCTGTTCCCGGTGATTGCCGAAATGTCGGACTACCGCGAAAAATTGCGCAGTGTCACTTCGGAAAGCAATAACTTTTTGCTGCGTGTCGTCGAAGACCTCTCGCTCAGCTTCTGCGACGGCCGCGCCAATCCCTGGACTGCCGGCGACGTCGAATCGAAACGCTTGGAATTTCTCGAAACTCTCTTAAACCAGCGCGACGCCTTCGTCGAGCGAAACCAAACCGCGCTCCTGCAAGGTGTTCCCATTCCTCGCGGCCAAGACGCGGTCTACGCCTGACGCTGGGTTTACCTGTGTGCTGCGAGGAGAATTCCTGCTGCAGTGGGCCACTCGATGATAAGAATCGCGGAGTGGACAAAGCCGGGTGGCCCGGAGCCTTAGTTTTTTCTGCCTGAGATTCCACGCGCCGAGCTTACCATTGTCGCGTGTCGCGTAGATGGATTCTGCCAACCCCAAGCTCCAACTCGCCCAAAGCGCCAGCGGCGCGCCACAATTTAGCCCAGCCCGTCGGGTGCGGGCTGTACTTGCAGCCCGCGATAAGAAAGGGCTGGGTCCCGGTCGCAACAATAGCAACGGAGCGCCGTAGGCGCGGCACATACCCATCGCACGTGTGGGTCTTGGG
>DATFYV010000006.1:0-4646 GCA_035314845.1 Candidatus Acidiferrum sp. | reverse complement strand
GGCTTGACGGCCGGAGCGTCGGCGCCCGAGGTTTTGGTGGAGCAAGTGAGCGAGCGGCTAGCGGCTCTGGGTTACACGGATCAGCGCGATTTGGACTTGATCCGCGAGGATGTGCGCTTCACGCTGCCTGCGGAACTGGCGACGATCGCGCCAGCGCCGCGGCGCTAGAGCTTTTGTTTTACCCGGTAGGCCATCAAGCAGCCTCGCGGGAGTTTTTGAGGCAGTTTTCTCTTTGATGTAGGCAGCAGGGGACCGTGCTTCGTTCCGGACGAATCAGGCAAGCGTTCGGGACGGCGGTGTATCAGCAGCAAAACATAAGGAGCGCTATTTTGGCGGTCAAAATCGTCCGTCATCCGAAGAAGATTGCCTTGATTGGAGCGCCATCGAGCGCCGCCGCGTTTCTGGCGGGGAGCGAGAAGGCGCCGGCGGCGTTGCGCGCCGCAGGGTTGGTGGAAAAACTGCAGACCGCTGGATTTGAGGTGATCGATCACGGCGACTGCGCGCCGCGCTTGTTTGCCGACGATGAAGAGCATCGGCGCGCGCGCAACCTTCCCGCCATAGTTGCTGGACTCAACGACCTAAAGCTGCGTGCCGAGGTGGCGGTGAAAAGCGGCGCCTTGGTGCTGGTGCTGGGCGGCGATTGTGCGCAAGTGATTGGCTTGCTGACCGGTGCGCGGCGCTACTACAAAAATATCAGCCTGCTGTGGGTGGATCGCGACGCGGACCTGAATACCCCGGCGAGCACGCCCTCGGGGCGCATCGACGGCATGGTGGTGGCCAATGTGATCGGCAAGGGTGCGCCGGAGTTGACGCGCTTCTGGGGCGAGGGCGCGCTGGTGCGCGAGCCGGATGTGGTGCTCTTTGGCCTGGACCGGCTGGATCCCCCGGAGCAGGATTTTCTTTCGCGCTCGCCGATGCGGCATGTTTATTTGGCGGATATTCAGTTCAAGGGGGCAAGTAAAGCGGCGCGGAGCGCGTTGACGCTGCTGCACGCGGACAAGCGGGAATTTGTGGTGCATCTGGATACCGACGTATTGGACGCGGGCGAACTGCCTAGCGTTAATGTTCCCGGCAACGGCGGTTTGCGGTTTGAGGATGCGCGCGCCATTTTGCAGGAAGTGGTGCAGAGCAAGAACCTGGTTGGGCTGGACGTGGCGCAATACAATCCGGACAAAGATCCAGATGGCAGCGGCGCGAGGCGCCTGGTCGATTTACTGGTGGAGGTCTTGAGCGTGCGGATGGAACCGCAGGACGCGCCTACAGCTGGTGCGCCAGCGGTGACAAGCGCGCCCGTGGATTCAGAAGCTCCGGTTGCCCCTGCGCCGCCCGCGGAACCAGCTGCCGTGGCCGAGGAGCCTTTGGCGCACGAAGGGTCTTCCGAGGCTGTTGCCGCAGCGGACGAGCCTGCGGCGACAGCTACGCCTGAAGCGGACGCGGAAGCTCCAGAGATTTCCTCCTCGCAATCCTCGTCGTAGAAAAAACGCAGAAAATAGACTCGAATCCGATACCTGCAAGTCGCGCTTACGTAGTGACCGCCGATTTTTCGGCGCGTTTGCGCAGGTAACGGGCCAGGCCTAGGAAGGAAAGATCCATGCCGGCGGTCTGGTTGTAGTGATCGACTTCGCCCTCGGGGAGCGCGGCGGCTAATTCCGCGCGAGCGGCAGCGACGAAGTCCTGCCCGGCAGCGATGTCGTTGGGACTGTGGCGCAAGGCCTCCGCGGCGAGTTCCGCCCAACGGTGTAGGCGCTCGCGAAATTCGGCCAGATGCGCCGGGGGATCTTCCGCGTAACCATAGTGGGTGACAAACAAGCGTGATGGATGGTGGGACAGGATGGTGGCGAAAGAGTGGTCCCAGATTTCCAGGTTGATGTCCGGGGGCGGCGTAGCGGGCAGGATGTACGGGCCGTTCTGGATGCGCACTCCGGCGGTATCTCCCACAAAAGCGACGCCCTCGGTCTCATCGAAAAAGCTGACGTGGTGCGAGGCGTGGCCGGGTGTGTATTCGACGGCCATTTTGCGGCTGCCAAGTTGTAAAATTTCACCGCCTTCGAGGATGCGAACGTTTTCCTGCGGCACGGGCAGCGTTTCGCCAAAGAGTCGCTGCAGTTCGGAGCCCCAGAGGCGCGTTGCGCTGTCGATAAGCTTCGTTGGGTCCAGCACGTGCGGAGCGCCGCGGGAGTGCACGTAAACTGCCAGGCGGGGATTTTCGCGAACCAGTGCGCCGGCGGCCCCGGCGTGGTCCAGATGGATATGGGTAAGCAGGACGGCATCGAGCTCATTGACGGCCAGGCCGTGTTGCTGGAGCTGCAGGCGCAGGGTGTCCAGCGTGGAGCCGGGGCCGGGGTCCACCAGCGCGTGATGGCCGCCGGAGGAGAGCAGGGCGGAGGCAATGGAGTGCGGCCTGCCGAGCCAAAGAGTGTCTAGGAGTTGGATGTTGTTCATGATGGCGGTGATTTAGGCGCACGAAATTGTAAAGGATTTGCTAGAGTGGTGAACAGAAAAATTGCTCCTACGGCGATTCATGGAGAGCGCCGGTTGGCAGACGCGCCAGTCTTAGTGGCGGTGGCAAATATGGCTGCGCTGTATAGCGCAATTTCTACGAAGCCGGAATGGCGGGAGAAGCATCAAAATCAGCAGGTTGAAGCAACCTAGGAACGGAGCATAGGGGATGAGTGTGAGACGAGTGCTGGTGGTGGTGTTGTTGACGGCAGCGATGTGCAGAGTGGGAGCAGCACACACCGCGGCCAGAGATCTTGGCAGTGCCGCGGTTCCGGGAGAAGTCGCCGCGCCAGACGCCGCAACCGATGACGCCAGCGCTGGCGCCTCCATTTCCGCACCAGAGCCTGGCGAAAACGAGGCCACGGATGCCGCCGGCTTGCCGAACGCGCCGCAGGCCAAGCCTGTTGCCGGGTATCAACGGCCAACCGAAAAGGTGAGATTTTTGAATTATCTGTTTGACGCCTATGGCCCCTTTCCGCTCGTGGAATCGGCGCTGCTGGCGGGCATCAATCAGGCGCAAAATTCCCCGCGGGACTGGGATCAGGGACTACGCGGCTATGGCCGGCGTTGGGGCTCGGATTTTGGTATCAATGCGATCAGCACCTCGACGCGTTACGGACTGGCGAGACTATTTCACGAAGACACCCTGTATTACCGTTGCGAGTGCTCGGGCGTTTTCCCACGGCTCCGGCACGCCATGATTTCCACGATCACCGGAAGGTATGGCGCGGATGGTCACCGGGAATTTTCCGTGCCTTCTCTGGTCGCTCCATACGTTGCGCAGATGGTTGCGGTTCACGCCTGGTATCCTCAGCGCTATAACAGTACGGATGCTTTCCGCGAGGCCAACTACAGTTTGCTGGCCTACGCCGGGCAGAACGTGGTGCTTGAATTTTTCCCCAGCGGGCCTAAGTCGCTGCTGGCGAAGTTTCACTTGCAGAACCGGCACGCGGCTCCGGACCCCTCAAATTAAATAGCTCGCACGAGACGGCCGGCGCGGCACTCGCCGGCATTCCTCCTTGAGGTACACTCGGACCGCTACTTTTCGACGCAACCTGGAGCGCGCCGGCGTAGAGTTTCGTGTAAACGGTATACCTAAGAAGCTGCACACAAAATTCAGAGGAGCAGGTGAGACCAGAGTGATTTGGGCGCGGGAGTTAACCGCCAGCGTGAACGATTTTTTTCGGCGCATAGCGCGGCGGTATATCGAGAAGGGGCTGGAGATCGTGCTGCAGGGGACGGATTTGGTGCCTGCGGTGCGCGCGGCGGTCAGCTCTTCGGACTTCGAGGCGGAGCATTTGCGGAATTGCGCGATTTATAAGTCGCGGCGGGATTTGTTTGCGGCTTGCCTGGAAGAGTCCAAACGCCTGGCCAGCGGTTTGAACATGGAATTTGGCGTGTACAAGGGCGATTCCATCAACATGCTGGCGAAATTGGCGCCGGAACGAAAATTTTTGGGATTTGATTCGTTCGAAGGGCTGCCGGAGCAGTGGACCATTGAGTCGAAGAAGGGCGCGTTCGACGTTGGCGGGAAGCTGCCGGCGGTGCGCAAGAATGTGTCGCTGGTGAAGGGATTTTATTCGGCGACGCTGCCAAAATTCCGCGCGGAGAATCAGGCCGGGGCAGTGGCGTTTCTTCACGTGGATTGCGATTTGTACAGCGCCACCAAAGAAATTTTTGAGTATCTGGGGGAGCGTTTTCGTCCGGGCACGGTGATTGTGTTTGATGAGTATTACAACTATCCGGACTGGCTGTGGCACGAATACAAGGCGTGGATGGAATTTGTGGAACAACGCGGAATTAAGTTTACTTACATAGGGTTCATCCGCATAGGGACGCAAGTGGCGGTGCGCATTGATGAGATACCGGCGAGGTCTTAACGGATGTACGCGCAGAAATTTCGGGTGGAAGTGGAGATTCGCGGCGAGCGGCGGGATTGTCCGCTGGAGTGGCTGGATTCGTTTTGCATGCGGAATTTCACGAACAGCGCGGATTTTGATGACACTTTGCCGGTCGCGGACGGCCACATCCAGGCTAGTTTCCGCCTGACGCCGGACAGGTTCGCCGAGGGATTGGGCGCCTGGTTGACGCAGCGCGGCAAGGGCGAAGGGCAGGCGGTGGGAGTCGTCGTCACGCGGGAATAATTC
>DATFYV010000005.1:0-4854 GCA_035314845.1 Candidatus Acidiferrum sp. | reverse complement strand
GCAAGTCTCCAGCATTCCCGGCGACCACAGCGTCAAATCCGACACCACCAAGGAAGGCTTGATCGAAGGCCGCAGCAGCACGCAAAAAGACGCTGAGGAAGCCGCCGCAACAGCCGCCGCCCTAGCCGCCGTAAAAGGCATCAAAGATAAAGACAAAAAAGAAGCCGCCGAAGCCGCCGCCATTGCCGCCGTCGCCGCCTACCTCGCCGAATCCGGCCGCGGCCACGAAATCACCTTCCAGCGCGGCGTAAAATTCGAGCTGGAACTCGAGCGCGCTCTGTTTCTTTTGAAAGAGTAAACCGCAAGCTACCGCAAACAAGCGGCGCTATCTTTTCCCGCCTTCCGTGTCTATACTTCGCCTCGATTGCGGAGGCGAAGTATGGATCTGAATCGTCGGGAACTCCTGGCCAAATGCGCTGCGCTGGGCGTGCTCAGCGTTGCACCGGGCTTGGGCCTGGCCGCGGCGGCGGAAGCCTGGACGGAAACGGAAAAGAAAGCGCGCAGCGCCACGCCGCAGGCGGACTTTGGCCCCTTCTACAAACGCGAAGCACCCAACGTCGCCGAGCTGCGCGCTCCGGGCGACCCTGGGTTGCCGCTGGCGATCGCCGGAGCAATTTACAACACGCGCGGCGATCTGCTGCCTGGCGCGCAAATCGAAGTGTGGCAGACCAATCACGGCGGCCACTACGACCTGCAGGGGTTTCGCTACCGCGCCACGCTGCTCGCCGATCCGCAAGCCGCGTATCAGTTCAGCTCCGTCATGCCGGGGCATTATCCCGCGCGCGTTTGCCAGCACGTGCACTTTGCGATCACCGCGCCCGGCCATCGGCCGCTCATCACCCAAATGTATTTCGCTACCGATCCCGTGTTCGCCGGCGACCCGGACAAAAACTACACCAAGGATCCGCTGATCACTTCCCGCGAACTGGTTCGGCCCGTGATTCTGAGCGGCGAGCCGCAGGCCATGATCGCCACCGTTAAATTTGAATTGGTTCTGGAGACGCTGTGAGGTTACGCCGGACGTTTCCCGTCATCGCGTTTTTCCTCGCATTTTCCACGCACGCCCAAACGCTGCGTCAGGACGCCAGGTTGGACACGCCCGTTTCCATAAACGGCGCAATCACCTGCAATTCCGGCACGCAAGTGGTGGGAATCGGACAAGATGGCGCGCTCTATGTCTGGACTTTGCCTTCGGCCACGGCGCGCAAAATCGCTCTCGAGGAAGGCCCGGCGCATTCCGTGGATTGCGACGCCAAGGGCAACCTGGCCGTAGGGCTCGGCGGTGGCAAAGTCCGCATTCTCGATGCCCACAACGGCGCCATTCGCCAGCGCATTGAAACCAAGGAGCATGTGCACGGTGTGTATTTTTCCCCGGACGGTGCTCTCTTGGCCCTGGCGGTGGGTGAGAGTCCCACCCAGCTTTGGGATGCCCGTTCCGGACAGAAACTGGCCACCGGCGTCACCAATCTCGGCGGAACGGCAACCGCGGCATTTTCTCCCGCCAGCGACATGCTGATTTCCGCCGACAAAGACACCCGCATTCGCGCCTACAATCGCGCCGGTAAATTGCTGTATACCGCGGACGCCGGATTGCTGGAATCCTTCGCCGTGGCGTTTACACCTGACGGCAAACGCTTCGCGGTCGCCGGCGCGGAAGGCTCTGTTTCACTCTTTGAAACCGCCTCCGGCAAAAAATTGCGAACCTCTGCGAGCACCGGCAATCCCATCTTCGCCCTGAGCGTACTTCCTGAGAACGGCCACATCGCCGCGATCGAGGCGGACGATTTCACCCTCGATCCCAAAGCCCTCGGACTGTGGGATGCGCAATCCACCGAGGTAAGGCATGGCGCCGCAGACGTGAAAGGCGCGGTCGGTCTCGGAAGCGATAAAACCCACGCGTTGCTGCTAAAGCAAGAAGACCCCAAGACGCTGACGGTTTCCAGTCTGCAGTAACACTGCCGAGGAATCCTTTGTAGGGGCGCAGCACGCTGCGCCCCAGCTTGCCCGGGCGTAAGAGAAAGAGAGGATAGTTCGTTCCGAGCAACAGCCTCTAGACCGGCTTGAGAATTTCCCTCGTCCGTGAATCGAGTTTCCCGGAAAAATATTTCTTCAACGCTTCGTTAAAAACTTGATTCTCGACGGGGACGCCCGCAAATAATGTCATCGACGAGTGAAACTTCAGATCGTCGGGATAGCCAAAAATCTCGCTGATGGAACGCCCTGCGACATCGTTCACCAGCTGCGTGCACAGCCGCAATCGCGGCCCAAGAATTTCGTGCGCCAGATAAGCCTCCGCTTCCTCCCGCGAAGCAATCGCAAACTTCACTGCCATGCTGCTCTGCCCCAATCCCGCCAGCTGCGGAAAGATAAACCACATCCAATGGCTGCGCTTCCGTCCCTCGCGTAACTCCGCGCACACCCGCTCGAAAACCGGATCCTGCGCCTCCACAAATCGCTCCAGATCGTAGTAATTGCCACTCACGTTCGCACTTCACGGCGCTCAGAAGAATCGGGAGAGCGTATAGTCATGTGGACTCGGACGTACTCGCAGCGCGAGGTTGTATCGATTTCCATATCTCCAAAACTGAATCAAGCTCTTCGCTTCGCGAAAATACCATCGAACACACAGATCTTCCGCTCGCGAACAAGTTCGAGGAGCTCAGCAGAAAATAGTCCTCACCTGCCTCCGTCGTCCTTCTCTGAACTGTTGCCTTGGCGACGTAGTGATCACTCTCTCGCAAGTACTGTGGCCGAGCCGCGAGCATTTCTTGCCGCCTGGAGGCAAATTCACTGTGACTCAGGGGTTCGTTGAACTTGTAAGCTGTAAACCAGACTTTCTTAGGAGGGTCTAATGCAAACAGGTCGTTGCTCTCATCAGCCTCGAATTCGCTGAAAGAACCGGGAAGACACATGCGCCATCCTCCAGGAAGAACGACAGTCACGCTTCCCCTGCGATAGCCGAGCGTTGCAACACCGGAACGGTGCGCCCGGACCAGATGCGCGGTGGCGTCGTCGGTATCGAGGTATCCGAGAATTTCGGCCCATTCCGCCCAGGGATATTGCAAACTCGGATCGAGTTGGTATGCGCGGTGTAGCGAATCGGCAGTCTGCCGCAACACTTCACGCTCAGCGTCATTAACCGGTGCGCGCCATCGAACGTTTCTCCACATCTGAGTCAACGCTCGCCCCAAGAAATATTCAGCGGTGAGCCCCGGGGTCCACCAGGCGAAGAAATCCTTGCCGCTTTCGCCGTCGCGCGATGTTTTCTCCAGCCAAGCGCGGTCTCGCGGCCCCAATGGTGTGATCACGGAATCTGCAGACTCGAAAACAACGTCCATCGGCATGCACAACGTGTTTCCAGTCAGGTCCTGCTCCGCGAAATCCTCGAAGAATGTGCCAGCAAGAGCCTTAAGCCACGCTGTCATGTTATCGAAAACTCTCTGTCCGTCTCCGGTGAAAAAGTAATCGGCTTCATCGGAATAGTCGTCAGAATCGTCGTCCGGATGTTGCCAGGAAGCTTGAAAATCGCGCGCCAAGTCGACGAGCACCGAACACAGGTAGATGTGATATCCCGGACCAACCGTCGAGGTATTCGCAGACGCAATCAGGTGCTCGGGATCAGCCAGTGAGAGTTCGACTTCTTCCGCACCAGGGTGAAATTTACAGAAGAGCGTGGGGAAGCTTTCGACAAAACCGCGGCGTGTTCTTGGCAGCACCTCGGCGCACTTATACTGAATCCAGGTCGCCATTCGCTCGAGCAGACGCTCTGGCTCTTCGGTTGGCGAGCTAAGTTTTGCGAGTAGTCGTAAACCGATGGACACGAGGTAACTCCAACTTCGCACTGAATTGTACCGCTGACAAGGTAGATGTCCTTCCGAAAACTTGGCAAGCAGAATTGGGCTTGTTAGAGTCAATTTGTCTAGAAAGGCTGGCTTGATGGCGGACGAAGGACGGGCGGTGGTGCGGGGAGTCGAAGGGCGGGCGCTCGAGACGCAGGAGCGGCGGGACCGCGTGCTCATTGTTGAGGATGAGGATAATGCGCGGCGCGGGTATGAGCAGTTGCTGCAGCGCTGGGGGTGCGACACGCTGGGTGTGGCGACCGCGGAGGACGCGCTGGCGAAATTCGCGAGTTATCAGCCGGACAGCATTATTGCCGATGTGGAATTGCCGGGGATGAACGGGCTGGATTTGCTGAAGCAACTGGGCGATGAGTTGCTGGATGTGCCGGCGATTATCATTACTGGCAAAGGCAGCGAAGAACGCGCCGTGGCGGCGATTGAGGCTGGGGCGTTCTGGTACATCGAAAAGCCGCTGAAAGGGCCGGTATTGCGCGCGCTGCTGGACCGGGCGCTGAGCAAGGCGCGGGACACGCGCAAGTTGCAGGTGCTGCAGCGCCAGTTGCGCGAAGCGGGGCGCATCGGGGATATGGTGGGCGCGTCCAAGCCCATGCAGGATGTGATGCGCGTGGTGGAGATGGCCGCACCGAGTTCCGCGTCGGTGCTGATCACTGGAGAAACTGGAACGGGAAAAGAAATTGTAGCGCGCACGGTGCACCAGCTTTCTCCCCGGAGCAATGGGCCGTTTGTGGCCATTAATTGTTCGGCGATTCCCGAATCTTTGATGGAAAGCGAGATTTTTGGGCATGAGCGCGGAGCGTTTACCGGAGCGGCGGAGCGGCGCATCGGCTGTTTCGAGTTGGCCGATGGCGGCACCTTGCTGCTGGATGAAATTGGCGAAATGCCCGCCCCCACGCAGGCCAAGCTTTTGCGCGTCCTGGAAGATCGTAAAGTGCGGCGCTTGGGCAGCAAGAGCGAAACGCCCGTGGATGTGCGCGTCCTCGCGGCCACCAACAAG
>DATFYV010000004.1:0-2895 GCA_035314845.1 Candidatus Acidiferrum sp. | reverse complement strand
TTTTTTTTTGATTTGCTACGGCGCGACGATGTCCTTGAGCTTGGCCTTTACGGCCACCGCGGAGAGGCTGGAGGAATCCCAGCCGCCGCCGAGAGCCTTCACCAGCAGAACGCTGGTAACCAGGCGCTGCCCGCGAATGGTGGCGAGCTGCTGTTCGTCGTTGAGCAGATTCTGCTGCGCGGTGACCACGTCAAGATAACTTACCAGCCCGCCTTTGTAGCGATCCACGGAAATATCCAGGGTGTGGCGCGCGGAATCCACCGCGGCCTGCTGGGTCACCTGTGCCTGCTCCAGCACGATCAAGCCGGTGACGCTGTCCTGCACCTCGCGAAAGGCGTTCAACACCGTGGCGCGATAGTTGGCGACGCCAGCGTCGTATCCGGCGCGCGCGTATTGCACCTGAGCGCGGCGTGCACCACCCGTGAAGATAGGTTCGGCGAGGTTCGCGCCCAAAGCCCAGAAAATGCTCGGGCTGGTAAGTAGATTGGCGATATTGGAACTTTGGAGTCCCGTGCCGCCGAAAAGATTCAGGGAAGGATAGTAGGCAGCTTTAGCGACCCCGATTTGTGCGTTGGTGGCGGCCATTTGGCGCTCGGCTTCGGCGACATCCGGACGGCGCTCCAGCAAATCGGAGGGCAGGCCGAGTGCGAGGTCCGGCGGCGCGGCAGCGATTTCTTTCGGCGCCAGGTGAAAATCGGGCGCGGGCTTGCCGATGAGCACGGCGATGGCGTCCTCGGATTGTTTGCGCTGCTGTTCCAGCAAGATGGCCTGGGTACGCGCGGTGTCCAGAAAGGTTTCTTCCTGCGCGACGTCCAGGCCCGAAGCGATACCGCCTTCGTGACGGGACTGCACCAACTGCAGACCTTTGGTGAGTGCGTCGACGGTGCGGTTGAGGATGCCGATCTCGGTGTCCTGCTGGCGCAGGGTAAAAAAATCCCCGGCCAGTTCCGCGGTGATGACCAGACGCACGTTTTCGAGATCGGCGGCGCTGGCCTGGTAGGAGGCCTCGGCGGATTCGATGGTGCGGCGGCGCTGACCAAAGAGATCCACTTCATAATTTACGGCGAAAGGTATGGCGTAAGAGTTTTGCGTGAGGGGCTTGCTGCTGATGCTCGAGGAGTTCACCGGACGCCCGCCGCTCAAGCGGCTGCGCTGGGCGCTGGGTTGCGTGGAGCTGGGCTGCAGCCCCAGCGTCGGAAAATTGGCAGCCACCTGCACGGCGGCGGTGGCGCGGGCCTGCTCAAGGTGCGCGACGGAAACCTTCAGGGTTTGGTTGGCGTCCAGGGCCTGCTGTTCCAGAGCATTCAGCTCATCGTCGCGATAGACGGTCCACCATTGGCCCTTGGGCAACGCGTCCATAGGGGTGCCTTCACGCCACGGAGGGGTGGTATCCCATATGGCGGGAACTTCGGCGCTGGGCCGATGATAGTTCGGGCCCACCGTGCAGCCGGCGAAGACAAGCGCAGCGGAAAAAAAAGTCGTGAGACGCGCAAAGCGTGTTGCGTTCAGGGAGTCCATTACTTTTTCGGCGTGCTTCCGTTCTGCGATTTGTTGCCGCCGGGGGCTCCAGCGTTTCCGGCTGGCGCTGGCGGAGCAGGCGGTGGCGCCGCGCCCGCGGGCACAGGGCCTTTGCTGGCTTGCGGCAGTTCCTTGACGTTGACCTGCTGGCCTTCGTCGAGGGAATCAGCGGGATTGACGACGATCCAATCATTGGGATCGAGACCCTGAAGGACTTCGAGATAGGTTCCGTAGTCGCGGCCGATTTGCAGCGGCTTCAGATGCGTCTTGTGATCCGCATCGATGGAGACGGCGCGGAGACCCTCGGCGCGAAAGAGTAAAGCGTTGACGGGAACCTGCAGGCGCGCGCCGCTAATTTTTACTTCGAGGTGCACTTCGGAATAGCCGCCGGGCAACAACTCGCCGGTCTTGTTCGGTACGTCCACTTCTGTGAGCAAGGTGCGGGAAGCCTGGTCGATGGCGTTGGCGGTGCGCACGACTCTGCCTTCAAAACGGCGGCCGGGAAATTGCGCGAGTACGAGATACGCGCCGAGACCGGTATGAATGCTCGGAGCGTACAGCTCAGGAACGCTGACATAGACGCGAATGGGATCGATCTGCGAGAGATAGAAAAGTTGCTGCGAAGTGCCGCCGTTGCCGGCGTTGATCAGGTTGCCGATGTCCACGTTGCGGCGGGTGATCACGCCGCTGAAAGGGGCATAAATATTTTTGAAGGACTCCAGGTCTTCCAACCGGCGAACATTGGCCTCCGCGGAATTTTGCGTGGCGCGTTTGGCGGCCAGATCGCCGGTGGTGTTGTCGACTTCTTGTTTGGACACGGAATCGCTGGCCAGCAAGCCGGTGTAACGCGCGGCGGTGGTTTCCGAGAGCGCAGTGTTGGCCTTGGCGGTATTCAGATCGGCGCGAGCCTGCGAAAGCTGCTGATCGACTTCCGGGGTATCGATTTCCGCTAGCAGAGCGCCTTTGGCGACGCGGCTGCCAATGTCGAAGTACCACTTTTTGAGATAGCCGTTGGTGCGCGCGTAGATGGGAGTTTCGACGTAGGCTTGCATGGTGCCGGGCAGCGTCAAATCTTCTTGCGATTGCTCGACGGTGGGATGGGTGACGGAAACCGTCGGGATGGACAACGTTTCCGTTTCCTTGGCCAGGGCGTTGAATTGCGAGCGGCGCTGAAGCAGCGTGATGCCACCAAGGACCACCAGGACCAGCGCGACAAGCAACAGCGTGAGGAAGAGGCGGCTCTTCGAGCGCGCTTGTTGGCCCTGAGCCCGTTCCGGGGATGCGTTATGAAATTCCTCACTCATCGGACTGCACTCCGTTTCTCATTGTACTCAGCATTTTAGCGAGCCGCGCTGGCGGCGAAAATAAAGCTGATCC
>DATFYV010000003.1:0-17478 GCA_035314845.1 Candidatus Acidiferrum sp. | reverse complement strand
GGTTGAAACCGGCGGTCTTGAAAACCGTTAGACTCGAAAGGGTCTCGGGGGTTCGAATCCCTCCTCCTCCGCCATTGCGGATATTGGTTTCCGAGTTTCCTTTGGTGGTTGCAGTTCGATCCCGCGTGCCTGCCCACGGATTACGATGATTGATACGCGTACGGCTTGCGCGGGGTCAAGGCCGCCGTCGCCCGCTTCGCCAGCAATTGCCTGGCCCGCAGGACGCGGGACTTGAAGGTTGCGGTGCTGACGCCCAATTCCGCGGCGGCCTCGCTACTGGACAATTCGTGGTGGTATGCCAGGTGAAGAGCCTGGCGCAAGATGGGGTTCAGCCTGGCGGCCACGCGGTTAACGAACTCGCAAGCTTCGGCGTGGCCGCAGAGCTGCTCCGGATTCGGCTGCGGCCCCGGCAGCTTCTCGATCCATGACGTTTCCTCCTCGCCGCAGAAATCGGAGATGGAATCCAGGCGCGAATTCTTGCGCTTTCTGCGAATCATCAGCGCCGCGTTCAGTACAATGCGTGTAAACCAGGTCGTAAATGCGGAACGGCCCTCGAAGGTGCGCAAATGGACGTGAGCGGACAGGAAAGCATCCTGGACGGCGTCTTCGGCGTCCTCCTTGTTTTGCACGATCGAATACGCTAGGCCCACAAATCTGGTTCGTGAAGACAAAAACATCTCTTGAAAGAAATCCGCTTCGCGGGTCTGCGGCGAGGGCTGGGCGGCGGATACGGTGTGGCGCAGCGAGCCGCGCAACGTGGATCGTGTGTGATTGTGGGGCCGTTCGGGAAAATGCGGGCGGCGATCATCCACTCCTGGAAAAGTGCGTTCGGGGCGATGGGCAAATTGCAGTGCGTGGCTCAATGGTGGTCTCCGTTTTTTTTCTCAGTCCGAAGCGCACATCTGTGCATCTGAAAGTCCAAATGAGCCGATTGTCGGACGCATCGGCAATCATCATTGTTTTCAACGGGAAAGAAACAGCATAGGGAGCTGTGGGCGTCGGCAAGCTAGCTTTGCGAGCGGTTCCTGGCGAGTGCTTGACGGTTGCGTCTAGTAGATGACAGCGTACCGTCAGAGGTCGCCGCCGCGGCGCACCGGGCGCTTTATGTGCCTGCTCCGTCAACGACTTGCCGGATGGCTTGGACCGTCCCAAGTGGCAAGCCTTGTGCTACATCGCCCATAAGAGACACCCCTCTGAGGACTCCCAATGAGAAGCCGTGAAGAGACCTTGCGCACCATCGCGAACAATTCGTATGACGTTTGCGTAATCGGCGGAGGCGCGACGGGCGCGGGCTGCGCGCTGGATGCACAACTGCGCGGGCTAAAAACGGTGCTGGTGGAAGCCGGGGACTTTGCGGGGGCCACTTCCAGCAAAGCCACCAAAATTATTCATGGCGGGGTGCGCTATCTGGAAGAAGCGGTCAAGGAACTGGATCCAGCCGAATATCACGTCGTGAACCGCGCGCTGCGGGAGCGCATCCTGATGCTGAAAAACGGCCCGTATCTATCGCGGACCATGGAGTTTCTCATCCCGTGCTTTCATTGGCTGGATGCGGGCTATTACGACGTCGGGCTGAAGCTGTACGACTGGATTGCGGGAGACAGCAGCATCTTCCCCAGTCATTTTCTGTCGCGGCAGGAGACGCTGCGAAGAATGCCGACGCTTAAGACCGAGGAATTGGTCGGGGCTATCGCCTACGCCGACGGGCAATTTAACGATGCCCGGTACAACGTCGCGCTGGTAAAAACCTTCTGGGAGTGCGGCGGAGATGCCGCGAATTACCTGCGCGTCACGAGCTTCGAAAAAACTTCAGCGGGAAAGTTGGTGGCCGCACAGGTCGAAGATCAAATTTCGCACCAAAAATTTGTAGTTCGCGCGCGCGTTTTTGTAAATTCCACCGGTCCGGTCGCGGATGTCGTGCGCGGGCTGGCGACTCCTGGAATTCCCCATCGCATGCGCCTCAGCAAAGGCAGTCACATTTTGCTGCCTCTGGAAATCCTGCCCAGCGAAGACGCGCTATTGATCCCCAAGACGGAAGATGGCCGGGTCTTGTTCGCCGTTCCGTGGATGGGCCGGCTGCTGGTGGGCACCACGGAAACGGAAGTGGGTGTGCACGATGAACTTTTGTTGACCAAGGCGGAGGTCGATTTCATCCTCCGGCAGCTCAACAAATACCTGGAAGAACCGGTGTCCGCGAGTCAGATCGTGGGCGGCTTTGCTGGGGCGCGCCCGCTGGTCAGCCGTGGCAACGGTGACACCAAGAAGCTGTCGCGCGACGACGAACTCGAAATCGATGTGAAGAGCGGACTCATCAGCATCATGGGTGGCAAGTGGACCACGCACCGCGCCATGGCCGAAGACACCATTGACGCGGTGCAAAAATCCCTGGGCGTGCCCGTGTCGCCCACGCTGACGCGCAATCGCCCGCTCACGGGCTCCAGCGGTTTTACCCCCGTCTACTGGATGGCCATGAAAAAGAATTACGCCATCCCCGAAGCAACCGCGCAACATCTCGCGGAACGCTACGGCACCAACGCTCCGGACGTGCTGGAGCTGGCCAAAAAGAATCCCGAGCTTGCAAAGCCCATCATCGAGGGCTTGGCCCCCATTCGCGCGGAAATTGTGTACAGCGCGTGCGAATTGGCGCTGACCATCGAGGATGTGCTGGCTCGGCGCATCGGCCTGGAATTCTTCAGCTGGCGCGCGTCGCGGCAAGCTGCCCCTGTCGTCGGCGCCATTCTCGGTCCGCGGCTCGGCTGGTCCGCAGAACAAACGCACACCGCGGTCCGTGAGTATCAGGCCAAGATCGACAAGTATCTGCGCGTCGCGGGCCTGGCTCCAGAAGCCCACGCAAATCATAATCCCGTGGTATAAGACTTTTCGTGAAACAAGGACGGTAAATCTTGGCTAGTTACCTTGCGGCAATCGACCAGGGCACCACCAGCACGCGCTTCATCGTCTTCGACAAATCCGGTCGTACCGTCTCCATCGCGCAAAAGGAGCACGAACAAATTTATCCCCGCGCCGGGTGGGTGGAACACGACGCTGAAGAAATCTGGCGCCGCTCCCAGGAAGTCATCGCCGAAGCCATGCAGTTGCGTGGCTTGCGTCCCAAGGATCTGGCCGCGATTGGAATCACCAACCAGCGCGAAACCACGGTGGTGTGGAACCGCAAGACCGGGCAGCCGGTCCATAACGCTGTGGTGTGGCAGGACACGCGAGTCGACGACGCAGTGCACGAGTTCGCGCGGGAGGGAGGGCAGGATCGCTTCCGCGAAAAAACCGGGCTGCCGCTGGCCACGTATTTCAGCGCCTTGAAAATCCGCTGGATACTCAAAAACGTGTCTGGGGTGCGGGAGCTTGCAGAGTCTGGCGACGCACTCTTCGGCAACATCGATTCGTACCTGGTGTGGAAACTCACTGGTGGCATCAACGGCGGTATTCACGTCACCGACGTCACTAACGCCAGCCGCACACAGCTGATGGACTTGCGGACGCTGCGTTGGGATGACGAACTACTGCAACTTTTCGGAATTCCAAAAGAAATGCTGCCGCGCATCTGCTCCAGCAGCGAAGTCTACGGCCGTGCTCGGCTGTCCACCATCGAAGGCGCACCCATCGCGGGGATTCTCGGCGATCAACAAGCCGCACTCGTGGGGCAGACCTGCTTCGAACGCGGGGAGACCAAGAATACCTACGGGACGGGCTGCTTTCTGCTGATGAATACCGGTACGGAACTGGTGCACTCGAAATACGGACTACTGACCACGGTGGCATTCCAAGCGGGAAACAAACCCGCGCAGTACGCCTTGGAAGGCAGCGTTGCCATCGCCGGGGCGCTGGTGCAATGGCTACGCGACAATCTCGGTTTCATCTCCAGCAGCGCGGAAATCGAAACCCTGGCGCGCACCGTCAGCGATAACGGCGGGGTCTACCTTGTGCCGGCGTTTTCGGGCCTGTACGCGCCCTACTGGAAAACCACCGCTCGCGGGGTCATCGCCGGACTCACGCGTTACGCCAACAAAGGGCATATCGCCCGCGCAGCCCTGGAGTCCACGGCTTTTCAGACTCGCGAAGTTGTTGAGGCCATGCAGCAGGATACGGGCATCCAACTCGCGGTGCTGCGGGCCGACGGAGGCATGGTGGAAAACGATCTGCTGATGCAGTTCCAAGCGGACATTCTAAATTTGCCTGTAGTGCGGCCGGTTGCCAAAGCCGCCACCACGGCGCTGGGCGCGGTTTACGCCGCGGGGCTGGCCGTGGGTTACTACGCGGACTTGGCCGATCTGCGGGCTAACTGGGCGGTGGACCACACCTGGGGTCCCCTCATGGAGATGGGCCAGTGCGACGCGATGTACCGGATGTGGAAAAAGGCGGTGACCAAGTCGTTCGATTGGGTGGACGGAACGGAGTCTTGATATTCGCTTGCGGAGTTCCACCGCCGTTGCCGTGGGCAGCTTGAGTAACGGGGAGAGCAACCGATAGGAGAACCAGGAAATGTCCGCTATCTCGGATTTGCGACGCCTCGCATGGCTGGTGGCTTTCTACGCGGCAGCGGCTGTTCCCTCCACCGCGCAGCAGTCCTCGACACAACCATCGGATGATCTTCAGAAACAATTCGAGCAGCTCAAACAACAGTATGAACAAAGCATGAAGGACATGCAGCAGCGCATGGCGGCACTCGAAGAGCAGATCGCTCAGCAAAAGGCGAGGCAAACGAATGAGAAAGAAGAAAGCGAGGCCCGCGAGAAAACAAAGGAGGGAATGATCTCGGGCGTAGAGGTGGCCGCCAAGCAAGCAGCGGAAAGGGCGATCGTCGGGGCAGGCAACGTCGGGGCAAAGTATCAAGGCGACGTAGCTTCAGAGCCTACATATGACTTCTTGAACGAGGCGGAGCAACAGGTCGCCAAGCTGCAGGAACAATTGAGCACCTTTGAATTCCACGGCTATTTTCGCTCCGGTTATGGACTGAACGGCGAAGGTGGCCAGCAGGTGGCCTTCGAGGCTCCTGGGGCGGACGCCAAATACCGCCTGGGAAATGAGGCTGAGACATACTCGGAATTGATCTTTGTGAACAACTGGGTGAACCCCGAGCGCAAGTCCGATCAGGCGTGGTTTAGGTCCGAGTTCATGATCGAGGCCAATACTTCGAACTCCGCAAATTACGCCAATTTCCCTAACGGCGTTGGGAACGATCAGTTCCGCTTTCGCGAAGCTTTCGTGCAAGCCGGCAATATCCTGGAGAGCCAGCCGGACCTCAAGTTCTGGGCGGGCGAGAGATACTATCGCCGCCAGCACATTGACATCGTCGATTACTATCCGCTGGACCTCAGCGGCTACGGCGGCGGCTTTGAGGATCTTAATCTGGGGTTCGGCAAGTTGGCCGTGGCGTTCCTAAGTGCGGCACGGCCCGACATCATCACGCAAAACGGCAACCTTGCCAAAAGCAACATCGATGTACGTCTCTATGGCGTGAAGGCACCTGGCGGTCTCTTGGGTGTGTGGTTCGATTACGCTACTTCAAAGGGCGGTACGGTTCAAAATGGCACGACGCTTCCCACCGGCACAAACGTTCCCACCACAAACGGATACGCGTTTGGTTTCCGCCATCAACGCCTGGAGTGGCACGGCGGCTATCACGTGTTTTCGCTCCAGTACGGAACCGGAGCGGCCAGTAACTTCAGTAATCCTGGAAACGGCACGACGATCCCGCCCAACCCAGCGTTGTTTATCAACAACACGCGACAGTTTCTGGTCACGGAGCAGGTAGTCTTTCAGCCCAACGACTGGTTCGGCATCATGCCCATCTTCATCTACCAGCGGACCAAAGACGGCATTCCGCAACACAACTGGAACCAGTGGGTGTCGTTTGGCGCGCGGCCGATATTCTTTTTCACGAAACATATTTCAGTGGCCTTCGAGGGTGGGTTCGACCACACCGGGGGCCTCAATCCTACGCCCAACGGCTACGTCCCGCTCTACGGCTGGCTGCGCAAATTTACGATCGCGCCGCAAATCGGGCCAGATAGAAAGTTCTTCGGCCGGCCGGTACTGCGCGCCTTTTTGACCTATGCCAACTGGTCTGATGCGTTTCGGGGCTATGTGGGCGGAGTTCCCTATTTGAACAAAACGAATGGCCTCACTTACGGGGTACAGGCCGAAAGCTGGTGGTAGCACAGGAGGTCTTGGGAGGGTACCGATGCGGTCCGAAGTAGAGAAGATTTCGCAAAATGCACAAGGGCAAGCGGACGCGACGAGTTCCGGTTTCGTTATCCTTGCCGCGATTTTTGCCGCGGTCGGCGGTTTGCTGTTCGGCTACGATACTGCCGCGATCTCCGGCGCGGTGATTTTCATCAAGCAGCAATTCTCGCTGTCCACATTTCCGGAAGAATTGGTAGTTAGCATGGTGCTCGTGGGAGCGGCGACCGCGGCGCTGGGCGGCGGCCATTTTTCAGACCGCCTGGGACGCAGAGTCACGTTGATTCTCACGTCCATCATTTTTATTTTGGGTGCGCTAACCTGCGCTTTCGCAAATTCCTTCACCATCTTATTGCTGGGCCGTACCATCGTGGGCCTGGGCATCGGACTGGCTTCGACGACGGTTCCGGTGTACATCTCGGAAGTGGCGCCGCCCAAAGCGCGGGGCTGGCAGGTCTCGCTGTTTCAACTGGCGATTACAGTGGGTATTCTCGCGGCTTACATGGTCGACTACGCCTTCGCTCCGAGCGGAGCGTGGCGCTGGATGCTCGGCTTAGCCGCCGTTCCGGGTCTGATCCTCGGCCTTGGCATGTTGTACCTGCCGGAAAGCCCGCGCTGGCTCGCTAAACACGGACAAACGGAGAAGGCGCTGAAAATATTGTCGCGCATTCGCGGAGACTCCGACGTCAGCGCGGAATTCAAGGAGATTGAGGCCACCCTCGCGCAATCCAGGCAACAGGGGCGCTGGAGCGACCTGCTTCGTCCAGCGCTGCGGCCGGCTTTGATCGTTGGCGTAGGACTGGCGATCTTTCAACAAATCACGGGCATCAACACGGTCATTTACTACGCTCCGACCATCCTGCAGTCCGCGGGAATATCGTCCGCTTCCGGAGCAATTCTCGCTACGGCAGGCATAGGCGTGGTGAATGTATTGATGACCTTGGTGTCCATGTGGCTGGTAGACCGCATGGGCCGCCGCCCGCTGCTGCTGATCGGCACTGCGGGAATTATCATCACCCTGAGCATCCTTGGTTTTGCTTTTCTGCATCCGGGCGGTGCACTCGCGGAAGTCGCGGTGGTCACGCTGATGGCGTACGTCGCGTCGTTTGCCATTAGTCTCGGCCCCATTTTCTGGCTGCTGATCTCCGAAATCTATCCGTTGAATATTCGCGGTCTGGCGGAGGGCACGGCCGCAGCGGCCAACTGGTCGGCGAACCTGCTGGTCTCGCTGACGTTTCTCACACTGGTGCAATCCCTCGGCCCCACGCGGACATTTTGGCTATACGCTCTCTGCGCTGTGGCGGCTTGGCTGTTCTCGTATTACCAGGTGCCGGAAACCAAAGGCCGCACGCTGGAGGAAATCGAGCGCTCCTTGAAGCGCACGGTCAGCGCATCCGCCCAGGACGCCGTGCAAGGCGCCTAGCTTCGCTTGCGCGTCACGCCAAGCTGGCGATATCAGCGCCCAACTCGGACGGCGGATTATTGCAGTACGGGAATGCTGATTCAGCTTGCCGCGCGGGCGCGACCGCTCTCTGCCGCACTGATTTTCTCGATCATGCGGCTGCCGATTTTTTCCCCGCGCAAGTAGCCTACGGGCCGCAAATCGTCTTTACTGTGTACCACCGGCAGCCACGAGATGCCGTGGTCCAGCATGGTGGCCGTGGCCACCAGAATGGAATCGTCCGCCGCCACGTGCACCGGATCTCCCAGCAGCAGTTCGCTTAGTTTGTGCTTGGTGACGTCACCGCGGGTATCCGGAGGAATCACGGCGATGCGCGCGATCATGTCGTACAGGTCGTTGCGGTCCAGTGTGCCCCACAAACGCTGGTTCTCGTCGAGGATTAACAGTTCCCCGGACGGATTTTCGTTGAGCGCCACCACGGCATCCGCAAATATCGTTTCCTTGCTCAGGGATTTTGCAGGAAGGGGGTCGAGAAATGAGGCGAGCGGTTCGCCGGAAAGCAGGGTCTTGGCCAGCGGCAAGCGCCGCCAGAAGTCACCGGAACGGCGCGACAGCGTGCGGGACAAAAGTTCGCGCAGCGGCGCGGATGCTCCCGCAAGCTGGGAAAATAGTTCGCTGCCAATCTGCGTGAGGCGCACCGCGGTGCGCGCACGGATGGACGTTTCATGCCGGTGATCGCCCAACAGCGTGGCCTCGCCAAAAAAATCACCCTTGCCCAGAACCGCGACGATTTGGGGTTCGGCGTTTTGCTCCTCGGCCTTCAGGGCCTCCACCTCGCCTTCGTCGATGATGCAGAAGGTCCGCGCCATTTCGCCTTGCCGGTGGATATAATCGCCAGGGCGGAAATAGGCATGCGTGACGCTTTGCGCGTTATCAATATTAAGGAAACTAAGGTCGCGCGGAAACAGCACATCCCAGGCCCAATCGAAGGCCACCTTGATGCGCCGCGACCACGTCGGCAGCTTCAAAAGGTATACGCCCCGCCATAGGAACCACGCTAGAAAACCGGATACGCGCATTCCAAACATCTCGGCTACCGCTTGATAACCGCCGATGGAGCAGAGCTGCCCCAGGGCTTTGAAGCGGAATGGCTGCGTAGGTTCGCCACGTACCACACGTATCAAATTGAGCGCCGCCTGGCGGCCTTGGCGAACCGCGAACTGCGCGGTGGTCGGCGAAGGCTGATGGTCGAAGGCATTGATGATATACGCGCAATCACCCAGTGCCCAGGCGTTACTCTGCCCCTCGATGCGCATGTCCGGAGCGGTGCGGATGCGGCCCTTTTCTTTTGGGACATCCAAGTGCTGCACCAGGGGAGAAATCGTCGTGCCAATGGTGCAAACGATGGTCGCCGCGCGCAGCGTTTTGCCATCGCCCAGCTCCACGCCTTCCTGCGTGGCGGCCACGGCGTGGGTGTTCAGCAGGATGGTGATGCCGGCCTTTTCCATTTTTTTTCTGGCAAACTCTCGCAGCGTTGGCCCCACTTCCGGCAGAATCTGGTCGTGCCCATGGACGATGGTGACCACCACGTCCTGCTTGCGAAAATTGCGATAGAAGCGCGTGCTGCTGCGCACCAGTTCGTTGATTTCGCCGGCGACCTCCACGCCGCTAAATCCTCCGCCCACCACAATGAAGCTGAGTAACGAGCGAAAGCGCTCGGGATCGTTGCAGGATTCCGCAAGCTCCAGCTGCCGCACGATGTGCTGGCGCAGTTGTACAGCGTCGCGCATAATCTTGAAAGGGAACGCGTGATCGCTCATCCCCGGAACGATTCCCAGGTTGCTTTCCGCGCCACAGGCCACCACCACGTGGTCGTAGTGCATGCGCACCAAAGCGCCAGAGCCATCGTCATATTCAATCTCGCTCGCCGCCGGGTCGATACGCTGCACGCGCTCCGTGCGGCAACTGACACCCTTGAGCATCTGCCGCAAGGGGGCCGCAGCGGCATCCGGATTGATAGAAGCGCCGGCGACGTCAGCGAGCAGGGGGTGAAACACCATATGATTCTCGCGGCTGAACACCAGGATCTCGCACTCCGAAGCCCGCAACTTCTTGCGCAGCGTTTCCGCAAACTCCACGGCGGCGAATCCGCCACCGATAATGATCACTTTCATGCCCCCGCCTCCCTTCTTTCCTCAGCTAGGACGGCAGATCGGTCTCCTGACGCGTCCTGTTGGGCTCTCCGCGTCATTCCGGGGTTTGCCCCATCGCTTCGGTCATCTCGTCGCGGGCCTGGATGTAGTCGAGTTGCGATTGCAGGAGAAGCGTTTTGGCATCCAGTTCGTGAGCCGTGGCGGCGTCGGATTGGGAGCGCAGGGCGGCGCCTCGTTCGAGTTGCTGCGTCGTGACCCGGCGGGATTCGCTGCGCAAACTTAACAGCTCCTGGGAAACCTCCACCATCTGGCGGGTACGTTCCAGTTTGTTCCAGGCGGTTTGCACGCGGAGTTCTACTTCTTCCTTGATGCGCGCTAAATTTTCCTTCGCTTGCGCCAACTGCGATTGGTGTTCGGCGATGGCCGCGTTGCGGCGGCCGCCATCGAAGAGGTCGTACCCAAAGTGGATGCCAAAGGTTCCGAAATTGCGTGCCAGAAAGGGCACGTTGTTCTGGTAGCTGTAGCGCGCAAAAGCTTCCACGTCAGGGATGTACTGGCGTTTGGAAAGACGGATGGCGGCGTTGGCTTTCTCAATTTCCGCCTGAGCTTCGGCGATCTCCGGGTGGGATGCGAAGGCCACGCGCAGGCATTCCTGGCGTTCGCACGTGTCGGTGACCTGGCGGACGTTGACTTCCAGCACCAGCGGGGTAGTCAGCGGGAGGCCGACAGCGTCGTTCAGTTGCATGGTCAAGTCCGAGAGTTGCAACTCGGTGGTCAGGAGATCTTGTTTGGCTTCCAGGAACTGGGCGCGGCTTTCGATGGCCGCTTCTTCCAGGCTGCTGCCGTACTTGACTTGCTCGACGCGCTCTTTTTGCAGGTCGTCACTGGCTGCAATTTTGGCTTTGGCGGCATCCTGATGGGATTGCGCGATCAGGATGCGGTAATAGATTTGATGAACTTTCAGGGCCACGGCGTTTTCCGTCTGATGGGCTTTGTCGCGCGTGGCGGATAGGTCCGCGGCGGCGACATCGTTGGCGGATTTGATTTTGAACAGATCAGAGAGCGGCTGGGTTAGCTGCGTGCCGCTGGTGATCAGGGTTTTCCCGCCTTGGTTGAGAATATCGTTGCGGGTAGGGAGTGGGGTTCCGTCAACCGTGCCCAGGCTTCCCGCTTGGATCGCGATGAATTGAGTGTCGGTGAGCTGGGCCAGGTTGCTGTCGTTGCGCACCGTAGGGAAGTACGCGCTGCGGGCCAGCTCTTTGGTGTGCTGCTTTTCTTCGATTTGAAATTGCGAGATGCGCACGACGTGGTTGTGCTTGAGCGCCAGCTGCACGGCTTCGTCGAGCGTCAGGTGACGAGCCCCGGTTGTCGATGCAGGTTCTTGGCCGTGCGCGCTACCGGCCAGGAGTAATGGCAGCAGGGCGAAAACCAGCAGCCCAAGCCGGGCACCCCGCGAACAACACTGCAGAGAACGCAAGAAAGCGCGAGTGTTCATGAGTTTGTCCTTTGGGTGGCAGAGGGTTCCGTTTCGGGGAAGCCTAGCTCGCCGTAGTTGAGCGGGGATTTTTTTAACAGGGCGACAAGCAACAGCCCGACGACGCAGGCCCAGGCGATCAGATGGAATCCGTCGTTGAGAGAGAGGGTGTAGGCTTGCAGGCGCAGGCGGGCGCTGACAATTCCTACGGCGCGGCCGGTAGCAGCGGGCAGCCCGGAGGATTTGCCGTAGAGTCCGGCGGCGAGCTGCCTGATGGCGCCGTCTTCGAGCCAGTTCCCCTTCTGCACGTGCAGGCCGAGGAGGTTGGAGTGCAGTTCTTCGCGGACGGCGATGTAGTGGCCCATGAGCACCGCGCCGGCTTGGCCGCCAAGAAGGCGAATGGTGTGAAAGAAAGCGGAGAAGGTTAACGCCGCTTGGGGCTTAGAGAGGCCACCCGTGAACATGGCTTGCAACACGATGGTCGAAACCAACCCGATGAAGGCAAAGGATTGGCCGACGCCCAGCAGGAGTTCCGTACGGTAAAAGTTGGAGGCGGACCAAGCGCTAGTGTATTGGGCATTTAACAGGCAGGCGGCAGCCATGCAGACGAAGCCGGTGGCCATGAGCAGGCGCGAGTCGAACCCGTAGAGCAGCAAGAGCGCGGCAATGAAAGCCAGGATAAGCAGCGGGGCGGCGCTCCAGATGATGGCGGGGCCCACCTGGTCGGCTTCGAAGCCATGAATGAACAGCGCTTGTGGGATGAGGATGATGGTGGAAAGCAGGCAGAAGCGGAATACGCCGAGACCAATGCCGAGTACCACGGTATTCCACTGGCGAAGATAGGGAAGGTCAACCAGCGGATTCGGACTGCGCAGGCGGCGGATCAGGGAGCCCAGCAGAAAAACCATCGCTCCGAAGAAGAGGGCGTTGAAGAGCCCGGAGCGCCACCAATCGAGGCGCTGGCCCTGATCGAGTGCCGCAAAGAGCAGGGCGAAACCAGCGCTAGCGTAAAGGAAGCCGGCGAAGCTGGGTGGGGTTCCCTTTTTTGCGCCCTTGGGAGGACCGGGAATTCCGAAGTAGATGCAGAGGGCCATGATGGGCGTAAGCACAGCGGAGTTCCAGAACATCCAGTGGAAAGAGAGGTGGTCGCGATACCAGCCGTAGAGGGAAGGAGCGATGTTGACGGCCCCGTCCACAAAGCTGGCGTAAAGCGCGATGGTGAAGGGCAAGAAGCGCAGAGGAATGTTTCGCAGCGCGAAGGTCAGGGTCAGAGGGTAAAAGGTGCCGGAGGTTAGGCCGGCCAACACCAGCGCGAAGAGCAGCAGGCTGTAATTGTGGACGAATGGGAGAAATGCGCAGATTGCCGTGAACGAAGTTGCGGCGATGAACAGGACGCGGCGTGCTCCAAGCAAACCACCAACGTAGACGCTGAACGGGCCGATGAACATCAGTGCCACGTTGTAGGCGCTGCTGATCCAGGCCCCGTCGTCGTAGCCAATCCCCAGACTACCCTTCAAGTCGGCGAGGCCGAGGGTGATCATGCGGCCGGTGAGGGTGACGAGGCCCGCGCCCATGACCACGCCTAAAATTCCCAGCAACGGACTCTGGGACAGTTCCGAGGGCACGGCTGCAGCAATCGCGCTGGCTAATTGCCCTTTTGTGGGTTGATTCAGTATCGCTGTTTGCGTGGCCATTGGCGTAAAGGTATCGCGTTCGCTCAGTGGGCGGTACGAACGGTGGCGATTACGGAAAGGCCGGGACGCAATTGCGCAGCTTGCGTGGCGTCGTCGAGAGCAATCTTTACCGGGATGCGCTGGACTACCTTGGTGTAGTTGCCGGTGGCGTTATCCGGCGGGAGCAGAGCGAATTGTGAACCGCTGGCGGGAGCGATTTCCAGCACTTTGCCGCGAAACGTTTGGCCGGGGTATTCGTCGATGCGGATTTCGGCGGGATCCCCGACTTTCATGTGCGTGAGCTGGGTTTCGCGATAGTTGGCTTGCACCCATTTGGCTTGCGCCACAAAAGTAACGACTTGCGTACCGGGGGAAACAAGTTGGCCGGCGCGGACCTGGCGCTCACCCACCGTGCCGTCGCCTGGCGCATGGATTTTGGTGTACCCCAGATTCACTTGCGCGACGGTTAGGGCGGCTTCTTTGGCGTGCAGATCGGCGATGAGTTGCTGTTCTTGCGATTCGAGGACGGCTTTGGTGCGGCGCTCGGCTTCCACGTTGATCTCGTTGCTGCGCAGTGAAGTCTTGGCCTCCGCGAGGTCGGCTTCGCGGCTGGCGGCCTGCGCCGCGAAACGCTGCTCGTCGGCTACCGCAACTTCGACCTTCTGCTGGGTCGCGGCGTGGGTGGCGAGCAGCGCTTCCTGGCGGGTGCGCTCGGCGCTGGTGCGGACCACATCGGCGTGCACGGCGCTGATGCCGGCCTCGGCGGCAACGATTTGGGATTTGGCCAGATCGATTCCCGCCAGGGCTTTATCGATGCGCGCATCCTGCAGTTCGCGCTGCTTGCGGTTGTTCTCAATGGCGGCCTTGGCGGCTTCCACGGCCGCGCGGGCTTGGGCCACTTGGGCCTGATAGTCGTCATCCTGCAGTTCCACTACCAGGTCTCCGGCGCGAACCTGTTGATAATCGGAGACTTTGACGTCGCGCACGATGCCCGCAACCTTGGTGCTCAGCGGCGTCAGATCTCCGCGGACGGAGGCGTCGTCGGTAACTTGCTCGATGCGGCCACCTTCCCAGGCGTTCCAGTCGCGAGTGATGGTAATGATGATGGCGGCAGCGAGCAGCAGCACCAGGAGCGGCGTGAGGTACTTCAGCCACGGCCAACGGGGCGCGGGTGACGGAGCGTGTTCAAGCTGGGGAGTCGGGGCATGCGCCGGGGAAGGTGGCGTGGCGACAGGACTCGGTGTGGAAGCAGCGGCCATCGGTTCGTCTCCTCGGAAAAAAACGTTGGGTTGGCTTTAGTTCTTACACTGATTGATGCACGAGTCCGAATGTCGGCTCGACAAAACAAAGGGCAGATAGACACCCTGAGCCTTCAGGTCCGATTACTCCATACGCCGGAACGATTAGTATTGCAAGGCTGCGGTGATCCAGGCCAACAATCTTGCGCGAACCTCCGCCCGATTCACTTCATTCAGCATTTCATGGCGTCCTCCATCGTATAAATCGAATGAAATGTTGGAGATGCCGGCATGACGATATCGATCAATTACCGTTCGAACGCCGGCCAATTGTTCGCCAACAGGATCCTCGCTTCCGGAGAAGAGATAAACGGGCAGATCGTGCCGTATGGCGGCAAGTCGCGTGGCATCGGCGAGCTGTGAAGCCGCTGCGAACAGAGAGGCCGTGGAGGCCGGGACGAGGGTTCCGAAACAAAGCGGGTCCTTCATGAAGCCGTCCGCTACTTTCGGATCACGGCTTAACCAGTCATAGGGCGTGCGCGCCGGAGCAAAGCCTGCGTTCAGAAAACTGTATTTCTCTGCGGACTTGCTCGCCACCCGTGACAGTCCGTCAAGGGCGCCGGTTCCGGAGAGTACCAGGCCATCGATCAACGCACTGTGATCCAGAACGTACTGCTGGGCGGCAAACGACCCCATGCTGTGGCCGAGAAGAATCAGCGGTTTAGAGGGATTTTCCGCCTCTACGATATCTGTCAGTTTTACCATGTCCTCTACCAACAGATCGAAGCCACCGGGGCCAAAATCACCGAAACTGTTGTGCGGGAGCGCGGTGCGGCCGTGGCCACGGTGGTCATTCCCGTATACTGCCAAGCCAGCCTGTAGCAAAACTTCAATGACTTCGGCATGCCGGCCAATATGCTCGCCAAGACCATGAGCGATTTGCACCACGCCGCGCGCGGGCACATGGGCGTCCCAACGCGAGCACGCTATGCGCAGACCGTCTGAGCTCACAAATTCAAAAGCTTTAGACGCAGCCCATGCACTCTTCATACCGTAGAATCTTTAAGATTCGCCACGTAATCTGCTCCAGCAGATAAGGCTGACCGTTTCTGATGAGGGTATCAGTGACCACGGCGGGAATCATACTCTTGCAGGGCCATATCCGACGCTTTCTGGAGACGGCCCGAACTTTCGGTGCAACATAGCGCGGATCTGAAACTTACGAGCGCTTCGCGCCAGGCCGACGGGAGCGGCTAGACCACTGTTACGAGTACTCCCTGCGCCAAGGCACCGACACAACTGTCATGTGTACGACCGTCGCCACTTGCCGCCATCGGATTATGTGGCATCGACAGGTTTCAGAAACGCATGGCTGCAAAGGCGATACGGCCTTGCCATTTTTTCGCGCATCGATTGGCGCGCGACATGCATCTGTCCCGATGCCCAGTGCTACGCGCCGGGCAGTTAGGGCGGTGTCACGCGGTTTTAATGGAATTTCAGGTACAATCGCGTTGCTCTGCGCCGGCGTGAACCGCTCTTGCCGCGGCCCTCGCGAACCCCCTCAAGCGAAAGGCTTGTAGAACGTGCCGAAACCGCAGCCCAAGACGGATTGGGGAGTTGTCACTGGCCGCGCTGCAGCCCTGCTCGTTTTCGTCTGCGGTATTCTTCTTGCGGCGCGTTTGTGCGCCGCAAGGCAATCGTTGGCCAATCCCGTTCCTAGTATCTTCGAACCGCACTCCACGCCCGCGGACTCCGTCAATCACCTCTCGCATTTTATTCTTTATATCTGTGGCCTGATTTTCGTGGTGGTGTTCAGTCTGCTGACCTACGCTATCGTTAAATTCCGCAGCCGCTCGCAGGATTCTGCGCAGGAGCCGGCGCAAGTGTATGGCAGCACGCAGATCGAACTGGCCTGGACGGTCATTCCGATCCTCATTGTGGTGGTACTGTTCTTGGCCAGCGCCCGCGTGATCCACGGCGTTCAGGATGCTCCGCAACCCGCCAATGCTCTGCAAGTTACGGTGGTCGGCCATCAATTCTGGTGGGAGTACCGCTATCCTTCTCTGGGCATCGTCACCGCCAACGAATTACACATTCCTGTCAGCGATCCCGCACATCCAACCCCTACATTTCTCAAACTGCTCTCCGCGGATACCGATCACAGCTACTGGGTTCCGCAACTTGCTGGTAAGACGGACTTGATCCCCAACCATCCCAACGAAATGTGGGTAGACCCGCACCGGACAGGCATCTTTCTCGGCCAATGCGCACAGTATTGCGGCACGCAGCACGCCAAGATGCTGCTGGAAGTTTCCGTCGACAGCGTGGAGGATTTTGCGGCCTGGGCGCAAAAGCAGAAGCAGGCGGCGATTCGGGATGAGAAGGAGAGCGCGGGAGAGCGCGTTTTTGAAGCCAATGACTGCATGAATTGTCACGCCGTCGCGGGCACAGCGGCAACCGGGAGATTCGGGCCGGATCTGACGCATTTGATGAGCCGGCACACCATCGCAGCCGGAGCGGCAGCCAATACGCCGGAAAATTTGCGTTTATGGATTCAGAATCCAGACGCCATCAAGCCCGGCTCGCTAATGCCGGCCATGCAGTTAAGCGATCAGGATATCGACGCGCTGGTGCGCTATCTGCAGACCCTGCGGTAGGCGAGGATTTTGGAGACGCATTTATGGCATCGGATGCACTAGCCATTCCAAACGTGGGCGCGGCGGGAAAGCCGTGGATGGAGACGCTGCACGAATGGGCGACCACCGTCGACCACAAGCGCCTGGGTATTCTCTACATTGCCTACGCACTCATCTTCCTGGTGATCGGCGGCATTGAAGCCACCATCATGCGCATTCAGTTGATCCGCCCGCATAATGATTTCGTTTCTCCGCAGGTTTTCAACCGTATGTTCACCATGCATGGCACTACGATGATTTTTTTCGTGGCCATGCCCATTCTGTTTGGCTTTGCGAATTATTTCGTGCCGCTGATGATCGGCGCACGGGACATGGCTTTCCCGCGGCTCAACGCGTTCAGCTTCTGGCTCACCGCTTTTGGGGGCTTTCTGCTGTATTTCAGTTTTCTGGGCGGCAGCGGCCTCTATGGCGCGGGCAACGCCCCTGACGTTGGCTGGTGGGCGTATGCGCCTTTGACCGCGCGCGCCTTTTCTCCCGGCCACAGTTCCGACTATTGGACCGTCTCCGTGCTCGTTTCCGGCTTCGGCAGCATCGGCACGGCCATCAACATTATCGCCACGGTTTTGTCCATGCGCTGCCCCGGCATGACGCTCGGTCGCATGCCGCTGTTTGCGTGGCTCGGGCTGGTGATGAGCGGGCTGGTT
>DATFYV010000002.1:0-8231 GCA_035314845.1 Candidatus Acidiferrum sp. | reverse complement strand
TCCACCCCACCCATCCCGGCTTCCGTACTCATAGCACCAGTCCTCCGATTAAACTCCCCTTGACAATTTAGATATCATCGTGTACACTTGCTCTTGTGTAGAACTATCTCCGCGCTCTGTGCAAGCGCCTGTAGCGCAGGGCGAAGCCCCCGGGTCTTTGCCGACTGCAAACATCGCTCCCGGTCCTTCCGGGAGGACGCCAACCATCCCGCACGCTCGCCGGGATGACTCTGCTGAAGCCCGATCGCCTTACAGCCACCATGAGTCACAGCGACAGCGAAAGGATGTGGGATATGCCGCATCTCGACCGCCCGGCACGGAGCCTCGCCAGCCTGACTCCGCGAACTTGGGGGTTACCACCTGCACAACAAAATCCGCCCGTAACCAGCTTGGAATGAACACCTTCAAAAGGTTGTGAAAACAAAGGTACTTTAACTCCCTTTGTCTTCACAACCTTTCGCGAATCCCGGGGGCCCCCCGTGCACTCTTTCTGCCCCACGCTGTGATACAAATTAGGACGCCAACGCACCCACACTATGAGCGAGCCACCCAAACCCCGTCCCAGATTGGCAATTCGGCACCGACTGCTCGCCCTGCTGTTCCTCGCGGCATTGACCGTCTCCGCCGCCCCGCCAGCCGTCGGCCCGGCCGACCCTAAGCGCTACCTCGCCGACATCAAAGCCCTCACCACCCCCAAGATGGAGGGGCGTGGCGACGGGACCAAGGGCCTCAGCCTCGCCGCTCACCTGATCGAAGGCCGGTTCAAACAACTGTACTTAAAACCGGCGGGTACACACGGATTCTACCAACCATTCGACGTGATCACCGGCCAGCGCCTCAAGCCGGGGAACACCGTCCGCGCCGAGTACGCTGTGCCCAACGCTCCGCCCGGTGGCGAAGAGCTAAAGCTGGGCGAGGACTTCGTTCCTCTGAATATGTCCTCCAGCGGCCACGCTTCCGCCCCGCTCGTTTTTGCGGGCTATGGCATAACCGCGCCCGAACACGATTACGACGATTACGCTGGCATCGACGTGAAGGGCAAAATTGTCCTGGCCTTCCTCGACGAGCCGGCAAACTTCGCGCCGAAACCCACCGGCGATGCGCATGCCTCTCCGGTCCCGGCGCTGACCCATCACGCCTATCTCATCACCAAGGCCATCAACGCGCGCAATCACGGCGCCTCCGCGCTCATCCTAATCAATCGCAAAATGGCCGGAGCGGAAGAGCACCTGCCGCAGTTCAGCTCCATCGACGAACCGGAAAATTCCAACTTGCTCTGTCTGCAAACCACCAACGCTATTGCGGAAAAATGGTTTCGCGCCTCGGGCAAATCCCTGGACGAAATTCAGAAGCGGATCGATGCCACCGGCAAGCCGTATGCGCAGCCGGCGCCCATTCTGAACAGTGTAACCCTGTCCCTCGGCATTCAAATCGACACCGTCCACGCCACCGTCAACAATATCCTCGCTTATCTCCCCGGCAAGACCGACGAATATGTCATCATCGGCGCGCACTACGATCACCTCGGCCGCGGCGACTCCCACTCCATGGCCCCCTCGCTCATCGGCCAAATCCATCCCGGCGCGGACGATAACGCCAGCGGCACCGCCGGTGTGCTCGAATTGGCCCGCTTGCTGGCCCCGCTGCAAGGCCAGCTCCAGCGCGGCATTCTCTTCTGCTCCTTCGCGGGAGAAGAACTGGGTTTGCTCGGTTCTGCCGCGTGGGTGAAACAGCCCACCATGCCGCTGGACAAAGCCGCCGCCATGCTCAACATGGACATGATCGGCCGCATCAAAGACCAGAAAGTTTACATCGGCGGAGTTGGCACCGGTTCCACCTTCAAATCCATTCTCGAAACCGCCGCCCAGCCCGCCACCTTTAAGATCGAATACTCGAGCGGCGGCTACGCTTCCAGCGACCACACCTCTTTTGTGGTCAAACACATTCCCGTGCTGTTCTTTTTCTCCGGCCTCCACGCCGACTATCACAAGCCTTCCGACAGCTGGGAAAAAATCGATCCCGTTTCCGCGGCGCACTTGCTGGACCTCATCGCCAACGTCACCGAACAAATCGCGGGCGCACCCGAACGCCCCGCTTTCCAGGTGGTAGTCGAAGACAATCCGCACGCGGGCAACGCGTCCGCCACCAGCACGGGAGGCGGTGGTGGCTACGGCCCGTATTTCGGCTCCATTCCCGATTTTGGCCAAACGGAAGACGGCGTGCGCTTCTCCGATGTCAAACCCAATTCTCCCGCCGCCAAAGCCGGATTCCGCGCCGGCGACGTGCTAATAAAATTCGCCGACAAACCCATCAAGAATCTCTACGATTTCACCGACGCCCTGCGCCGCAGCAAGGTCGGCGACGTCGTGCAAGTCACCGTGCTGCGCGAGGGAAAAGAAGTCACCGCCGCCGTAACCCTGGAACAAAGGAAATAAGGACCGCCTGCCAATGAAGCCGAGCCACCACAGCGCCGCAAGAAGAGTATTAGGTCTCGCAATTCCCCTGCTGTGCATCGCGGCAGGACTCTACGCTTTCGTGAATTCTTCTTACGAATCGCGAGCGGACGCCGCTCAGACCGGCGTTCAGATATTGTTGCCCGAGGAAACCAAACATCTTAAGAACGCCCGCCAACTCACCTTCGGCGGACAAAACGCCGAAGCCTATTTTTCCGCCGACGACAAAACGCTGATCTTTCAGCATCAGGGTCAGGGCGTTCCCTGCGATCAGATCTACACCATGCCCGTCGGAAACCTCGGGGATCCTCCCGCCACACCCAAGCTGGTCAGCACCGGCAAGGGCCGCACCACCTGCAGCTACATTTTCCCCGCCGGGGATCGCATTTTATTCTCCTCAACGCATGCCGCCAGCGCTGAGTGCCCGCCCAAGCCCGACTATTCCCAAGGCTACGTTTGGCCCATCTACAACAGCTATCAGATTTACACCGCCAAGCCCGATGGCAGCGACCTGCGCCAGCTCACCAATTCCCCCGGCTACAACGCCGAGGCCACCGTCAGCCGCGACGGCAAGAAAATCGTCTTCACCTCTACGCGCAACGGCGATTTGGACGTCTACACCATGGACGCCGACGGCTCCAACGTGAAGCAACTCACTCACGAGCTGGGCTACGATGGCGGGGCATTTTTCTCTTACGATGGCAAGAAGATCGTGTATCGCGCGGAACATCCCAAAACAGCGCAGGAAATCGAGGATTACAAAAATTTATTGGCCAAGGGTCTGATCCGCCCCGGAAACCTGGAAATATGGACCATGAACGCCGACGGCTCAAACAAACACCAGGTTACCAGCAACGGTGCCGCCAACTTCGCCCCGTTCTATCATCCCGACGGAAAGCGCATCATCTTCGCGTCCAACTCCGCCGATCCCAAAAACGCCCGCGACTTCGATCTGTACATCATCAACGAAGACGGCAGCAATCAGCAGCGCATCACCTACCACCCCGACTTCGACGGGTTTCCCATGTTCACCTCCGACGCCAAAAGATTGGTCTGGGCCAGCAATCGCAAGGGCACCGTCCTTCACGAAACCAATATCTTCATCGCCGACTGGGCGGATTGATCCATCTGTAGTAAACGTCCGGTAGCGGCCGGCTTCAGTCCCGGCGCTTGTTGTTCTTGTTCTGTAGTCACAAAACTAGCACTGCGGGCTGCGACTGTCCCCGAGCCGCAACCCGCAGCACTGCCTTGATCAACGTGGATCAAGCTCGATGATAGCGAGCGAAACTAACCCCCGGTGTTCTTTACGCCGCGGGCGCAGAATCGGATGAGGCGTTCACAAATATTTGCTGCAGGCGCGGATTTCGCGATGCGTGCCGGAAGCCGCCCGGCATCTTGTGAGCTAACCCAGCTTGCGCTACAGTCTCGTGTCTGCTCTGAGGGGCACCTTGGTTAAGAGAGTAAGAAAAGCAAGTAACAAACCGTCCGAAGACGCCTACACCAGTTCCCGGCCCGGCGAGTCGGTGCGCATTCTCATCTCCCGGGAGCGCATCCGTGCGCGCATTCAAGAAATTGCCAGGGAGATCCGCAAGGAGTTTGGCGCCGAGCCGCTGCACCTGGTGGGCGTGCTGAAGGGCGCGGTTTTTTTCCTGGCGGATCTGGCGCGGGAAATTCCTGGAGAAGTGTCCTTCGACTTCATCGCGGTATCCAGTTATGGCAAGAACACGCACTCCTCCGGCCAAGTGCGCCTGACGCGGGATCTGGATTCCAGCATCGAAGGCAAGAACGTCGTCGTGGTGGAGGACATCCTCGACACGGGCATGACGCTGAAATATCTTCTGGGTGTGTTTCGGAACCGCAAGCCGAAGAAATTGCGTGTGGCGGTGCTGCTCGATAAACCGGAGCGGCGCATCGCCGAGGTGCACGCGGACTACACGGGTTTTTCCATTCCCAATGAGTTTGTGGTCGGCTATGGCTTGGACTACGCGGAGCGCTACCGCAATCTGCTGGACGTTGGTATTCTAAAGCTCCCCGAATCCACTCACGAGGCCCCTGCAAGTCCATGACGAACGTTAGGCACGAGGCACCACGCAATTCCGCAAGCATCGCAGCACTCATCGATCACACCATTCTGAAGCCTGAAGCCACCCGCGGGGATATCGAGCGGTTGTGCAAAGAAGCGCTGACGTATAAGTTCGCTTCCGTTTGCGTGAATCCGGTGTATCTGCCGTTCGTGACGGCCATGCTGCATGGCTCCGAAGTGAAGGCTTGCGTGGTGGTGGGGTTTCCGTTGGGAGCAAATCTTACGGCCACGAAAGTCGCGGAGGCCCGGGCAGCGCTGGCCGATGGCGCGCGCGAGCTGGATATGGTCATCCACATTGGGGGACTAAAATCGCTGGCGGACAATGTGGTTTCCGCCGACATTCACGCCGTCAGCGACGCCGCGCACGCCGCGGAAGCCATCTGCAAAGTAATCATCGAAACCTGTTTGCTTAATGAAGAAGAAAAGCCCCGTGCGTGCCGCCTGGCCGTAGCTGCCGGAGCCGATTACGTAAAGACTTCGACCGGTTTTGGATCAGCTGGCGCAACGGTGGAAGACGTAGCGCTGATGCGCAGTGTGGTCGGCGCGGAGATTGGCGTGAAGGCTTCCGGGGGTATCCGCACCCTCGATGACTTGCTAAAAATGGTGGCAGCGGGCGCCAGCCGCATCGGCTCGAGCAATGGAGTGAAAATCGTGGAAGAAGCGCGCCAGCGCTTCGGTTCGTAAGTTTCGCCCACCGAGGTAAGAAATTCCGGCTGCCGTTTATAACCCAGCGAGTAATCCGCGCATATAGGCGAAGCTGGCGATCACACCCGGCATAGGGTCGTCGGGATGGACTTCATATTCTAGATCCACGAAGCCCGGGTATTTGATAGCGATAAGGGCTTCAAAGATTTTCCGCACCGGCATCACTCCTTCGCCAACTGCTACCTGGCTTTCCTTGTCGTGGAAGTCGCGTAGATCCTTCATGTGCACATTGAAGAGGCGCGGTCCGGCTTCGTGGATGGCTTGCAGCACATCGGTTCCCGCGCGCACGGTGTGGCCCACGTCGATGCAACAGCCCAAGCGAGGATCCATGCCCTTGACGGCTTTCAGCACATCCAGCGGGGAGGCCCAGAGCTTGTCTTCAGGGCCATGATTGTGGATGGCGATTCGCATGTCGTACTCTTTAGCGAATTTCTCGAGGCGAGGAAGCGTGGTTCGCGTGGGGTCGCCGGCGACGATCACGCGGATGCCGGCGCGCTTGCAATACTCGAACTTGGTGCGTATGTCCGCGTCTTCGTCTTTGTCGAAATAGATGACTCCGGCGGCGTGGAGCGTGGCGGCTGCCGCGGCGTAATCTGCGAGCGCGACCTTTTCTTTCTCCGGATCCGTGGGCAGGTGATCTTTTACGTCCTTGGGGTTCAAGTCGAAAACGCGTAGTTGCTTCATGAAGATGATCAACTGCGCGCGCGTGAAATTGCGAAACGTATAACTTGCCAAGCCCAGGCGTATTGGTGAGGCGGAGTCGGCGGGCAGAGCTTCTTTCACGGACCATAGCAAGTCGCTGGACGGAGTCAGCGTGGCTGCGGCGATTGCTCCGGAGCAGACGAAGTTACGGCGGGTCATTTTTTGTGTCACGGAGGAATTGTCGCTCGCTTTCCTGAGAATTCGCTGGATGATCGAATTTCTCCGGGCAGATCGCGGGTGCCGAACTAAAGTTCGGCACCTACACGTGCGGAGCCCAGCCTGATTCGTAATCGCGGCCCCATCGTTGCATCGCTTCGGGATCACTTTGAATGCGGCCGTTGGTGGTGTCGAGATGCAGTTCGCGGCCGACTTCCCAGGCGATGTTGGATAGCTGCAGCATGGTCACCGAGATGTTGCCGACGGCGATAGGGGCGTTGAGCTTTTCGCCTTTGCGGATGGCGGCGATGAAATTGGCGAAGTGCGCATCGGTCATGGAGTCCGCGCCTTCGAGGTCGGCGGAGGAGGTTTTGCTGCCGGCTTTGAATTCGTTTTTCTTGTTGCCTTTAAGGTCGTAAATTTCGTAGCCGTCGCGATCGAGGATCACCGAACCGGTGGTGCCCATAATGGCGGAGCCGCGGTCGCGTCCGTAAATTTTCATTCCCTCGCAGCTTTTGCCTTCCCAGGAGATCATGGCGTCATCGTAGGCGAAGCTGGTGAGCAGGGTGTCGTAAAACTGCCAGTCGTCCCTGAAATGATAGCGGCCGCCGGTGGCCGTTACGCTCTTGGGGTAATCCACGCCCAGGGCCCAGCGACAGACGTCGACTTCGTGGGTGCCATTATTGAGCGCTTCGCCGGTGCCGTAGATTTTGAACCAGTGCCAGTTGTAAGGATGCACATTGTCGCGATACGGGCGGCGCGGCGCGGGGCCTTGCCACAAATCCCAATCGAGGCGCGCGGGGACGAGGATTTCCTTGCCGGTGCCAATGGACTTGCGCACATTGCTGTACCAGGCCTTGGCATAGTAAGGCTTGCCGATAAGGCCTTCGCGAATTTTGTTGATGACCTCGATGGAGTGCGGTGAAGAGCGCTGCTGCGTGCCCATCTGCACCAGTTTTTGATATTTTTCCTGGGCTTGCACGAGCAGGGCGCCTTCGGCTGGGTTGTGGCTGCAGGGCTTCTCTACATAGACGTGCTTGCCGGCTTGCAATGCAGCGAGGGCCATCGGCGTGTGCCAGTGGTCAGGGCTGGCGATGGTGACGGCGTCGACTTCCGGTAGTTCAAGAATTTTGCGAAAGTCCTTGTCCGCGGCGGGAGCTTCATTCATTACCCGTTGGGTGGTGTCCGCGAATTTTTGCAGGATGTTGCTGTCCACGTCGCAGATGTGGGAAACGCGCGCAGCGCTGTTGTTGGCCTTGAGGCCCGCGAGGTGGGCGTAGCCGCGACTGTTGAGGCCGATCACTGCAAAGTTTAGGCGGTCGTTGGAGCCGAGAATCCGGCGGTAACTTTTTGCGGTGGATCCCAGGGCCATGCCTGCTGTGCCGATCACCAGGGCATCGATGAATTCGCGTCGCGTCACCATAAGTTATCGGTGGGCCTTTCAGCAGGCATCAGCACGAGATTCCAGCTTTGGTGAGCGCCCTCTTTAGTCCGTCCATGCTGACGCGCGTGGAGGCTTCGGGCGTGCCCGCGCCGTGCCAGTGGGTCTCCAGGCTCAGTCCAGAGTGAAAGCCGTCGCGCCGCAGGGCCTGCAATTGGCCGACCCAATCCACAACGCCCGCGCCGACCGCGGCCCAATCATATTTGTGATCGGGCTTGGGCACCAGGTCTTTGCAGTGGCAATGGCCGATGCGCTCTTTGGGCAGCAGTTGGTAGCCAGTGGGGTAGGGTTCGCTGCCCACGGCAGCGGCATTTCCCGGATCCCAGTTGAGCATGAAATTTTTGTCCGGGATGGCTTTCAGCACGGCGGCGGACTCTTCGCCGGTGGCGGTGTTGCAGGACATTTCGTTTTCGAGCAGGAGAGTTACGTTGTCCTTGGCGCAGCGTTGCGCGGCTTGTTGCAGCCTGGCGTTGATGGCGGAGCGAAAAGGCTTGGGATCGTCGAGGCGCCAGAAGTCGAAACAACGAATGCGGTCGGTAGCAAAAAAATGCGCCAGGGAAATGCAATGTTCGAGCAATCTGTTTTGCGCGGCGGCGTCGAAATCCGCGTGAAACTGGTCGCGCGTTTCGCTTTGCGGGGAGCGCGGGGCGCTGGGCCAGTCGGTTTTGAACAGCGGGCTGGCGATATCGGT
>DATFYV010000001.1:0-8644 GCA_035314845.1 Candidatus Acidiferrum sp. | reverse complement strand
CATCGTTCGCGGGATCGTAAAGCCAGCCCAGCAAATTGTCGAAGGAGCGATTCTCGAACATCACCACCACGATGTGTTCGATCTTCTTCAGCGGGTTCTCGCCATTTGCCATGAAAACTCTCCTGCCGGCGGATCGTCTCTCGCGTGTCCCGAGGCGGCTCAATAGTATCCGCCAAAACACAATCGGAACGCGGTCTGCACAGCATAATGCGAGAGCCCGGCGAAAGACAGCGCCTGCACTCTTGAATCGCGCGCTCGCCCGCCGTAGAGTTACGGACGAAGCTGTTTTTTTGCTCGATCTCGTCCTTTCAGCGAGGATCTTGCTGCTTGCTATAACTACGGGTATCCCGTACCATTCAAGATGAACTTCGAGTGGGACAAGTCGAAAGCTGAGGATAATTTCCGTAAGCACGGCATCCGCTTTGAGTTCGCGCAGCGGGTCTTTGACGATGTTTTTGCCGTCGAATTCCTGGACGACCGTGAGGACTACGGGGAAACGCGCTTTGTGATTATTGGCGCGGTCGAGGGCTGCTTCCTGTACGTCGCCTATACCGAGCGCGAAGAACGCGAAGAAGACGTCATTCGCATCATTTCGGCAAGGAGAGCCACCGCCAATGAGCAGGAAATCTACTTCGAAGAAGAGTCGTGAGATCCGCCCCATGTCGCGGCGCGCGGTGGAACGCGCAGCGCATGCCGACCCGGACGCTCACCCCATCACCCGCGCCGATAGCAAACGCATGACGAGGACGCCACGAGCAAAAATCATCCGGCGCGCGTTAGGCATGACCCAGCAGGAATTTGCCGCCAAATATCGCATTCCGCTGGGTACGCTCCGCGATTGGGAGCAAGGCCGCGCCAATCCGGATCGCCCCGCGCGCGCCTATCTCACCGTCATTGCGCACAGCCCAGCTAGCGTCGAAGCCGCGCTAGAACGCTAGCCGGGCCTTCCGCTGAGAGGGGAAATACGGCGAGATTGGGGTGGGAGACGGGGATTGAACCCGCGACATTCGGTGCCACAGACCGACGCTCTACCAGCTGAGCTACTCCCACCGCAGGATTACAGTTTACGCTAATTTGTCCCTGCGCAAAAGAAGGAGTCAATGGGCCGACCACATCAACTTTATTGCCCAACCAAGGGACGCGAGAGACGCCATACGTACTCTGACGGTCGGCGTCCAGGTGTCTTGGCTTGACGGCACCGTTCGATTCCAAAAAAACGCCATTCCGGTCAGCCAGTGGCGGTTCAAAGACTGTTCGTTGCCTCGATACCGAGCTGAATGTATTCTGCATGGCAGGTAGAAGTGTGGGTTGGCCCGGTTCCCACCTCCGGATTTGCATATATATTTGCTAGATAGGTACTTGGCCACAAACAAAAAAATATGGCTTTGCAGCCCAGGCACAACGATGGCACTATACGCCTACGAGGTACTAGGCGCCCCGTCTCTCCGCGCCTCGCGTCTGCGACGATCATGGCACGACTAGGCTTTTCACGGCGTCCTCTTTTTTTCCGCAGTGCAGCCGGTTTTGGCCTAGCGAGTACCGGCCCTGCGCCACTGCAAGCTAAGTCCATGGTCCCAGAAAAGCAAGGTTGCTGGGTCGACACGCGACTGGCGCAGCAGCGAACGATGGCAAGCCTTCGGGGAGGCGTCTAACCCAATCTTGCGCGGGCCGGGCCCTTCGTTCCTCAGGGTGAACCGAAGCCCGGCGCCTACAAAGGCTCTTCGCGAATGCGATGCAGTTGCTTTTTGCATGCTGATTTTTCGCGCGCGGCGCCGCCAGAAGGACTACAATCGCCCCCGTTCCCCTGCGTTTTGGCATCCAACGCGCATATGCTCATTCGCCTCGGCTACGACATCGAGTTTAAGATCACCGAGCCCGTACCCTTTGTGGCCATGTTGCTGGTCCATCCGTCGCGCTCCGGCGATTTGCGCGAGCCGGACGTGATGCACATCGACCCGCTAGTCAAATCCGATACTTATCTCGACCGCTTCGGCAACCTGTGCACACGTTTTCTGGCGCCGCGCGGCAAGGTGCGACTGTACAACTCCACGCTCATCGAGGACTCCGGCCAGCCGGATCCCGTGGACTACTACGCAGCGCAAATCCCCGTGGAAGAGCTGCCGACAGAAAACCTAATTTATTTGATGAACAGCCGATACTGCGAAGTGGACCGTTTGTCGCACATCGCCACCGACCTCTTCGCGCACACCGCGCCAGGCTGGGGCCGCGTGCAAGCCATCGTCAACTGGATCTACAGCAAGGTGCAGTTTGGCTATCACTTCGCGCGTCCCACCAAAACCGCCCTGGACGTGTTCACCGAGCGCACCGGCGTATGCCGCGATTTTCAGCACTTGGCCATTGCCTTCTGCCGTTGTATGAATATTCCGGCGCGCTATGCCACGGGCTATCTGGGCGACATCGGCATTTACCTGCCGCCCGCGCCTATGGATTTCAGCGCGTGGTTCGAGGTGTATCTCAGCGGGCGCTGGTGGACCTTCGACGCCCGCCACAATCAGCCGCGCATCGGCCGCGTGCTGATGGGCGTCGGGCGCGATGCCGCCGACGTGGCTATCACCACCTCCTTTGGTTTCGCCGAATTGACCAAATTTACCGTAGTCAGCGACGAAGTCCGGGAAACCTCCTCCGCCGCGCCGTGACGCATCTCTCCATCACCGTTCCTGGCCCCCGACCACGTCCCTTCGTTGCATCCTAGAGCTCGTTGCATCCTAGAGCACCAGAAGCGCACGTCCCTGGAAACACGCCGCTTGCCGCCGTGCCGCCCTTGTTAAACTAAGGCCCTAGAGCCAGCTCCTGCGCATGAGTCCCCATTCGAGCGAACAGCGTTATTTCGAGCGCCAGATTGTTTACGCTCGTCCCATCATTATTTTCCTGGCCATCCTGGCGCTATTTGAGCAGCCGCCATCCCCGCAGGTGCGGCGCTCGGTGTCGTTTTTAGTGGCCTATTTAGTTCTGGCGTTGTTGGTGGTGCGTCTGGAAAGGGCCTTGCGCAACCGTGCCTGGCACCTTCCGCTGGCGTGCGATCTTGTGGCACTGGCATGTTTTCTGTATTTGAGCCCGTCCTCGGTGCCGGTGTGGTTTCCCTATCTTTTCATCTGCTATGCCGCGGGAATTCGCTGGGGATTTGATGGAGCTCTGCCGCTTGCGGGATTGCTGGCGCTGGGACTGGTGCTGTTCACCGTGCACAGCGGTGAAGTGCAGCTGATGCACGTCATCGGTTGGCTGGCCATTACCGGCGGCACCTTCGCGGGGGGCGCGGGCCTGGCGTTTTTGGGGGATCTGAGCCGCCGCTTCGCCACGCAGAACGCCTTTTTCTCGCGCATCAGCGCCACCATGAACGTGGAGCAAGGCTTGGCGGAGTCGCTGCGCCTGCTGCTTGAAGAGCTGGCCATGGCCTTTTCCGCCGATGAAGCACTGCTGCTGTATCGCGACACGGACCTCGAGCGTATCTTTCTCTGGCGCCTGAAGGCCGGGGAAAGCGAACGCCTTATCCCCGAAACGCTGCCCCTCTCGCGCACCGACGGTTTTCTCCTCGACGACATGGAAGCCACTCTGTGCTGGAACAATTTGATCGGCGCGGGCTCGGGCTTCGGCTGGGACCGCCGCGACGGCCGCCCCCTGCGCAACCTCCCGCGCATCCCCGGCCCCACGCAAAATGAACTGAAGATCCGCTCGCTGATGACCGTGGCTTTCGACCAGGGGGGCGTGCCGGTGGGCCGCTTTTTCCTGCTGAATGGACGAAAAGGTAATAAGCCCTTCGACAAAGCGGACCTGGCCTGGCTGGAGCGCATCGCCCGCCACATCAGCCCGTCGCTGGAAAACATTTTCCTGCTGCGCCACTTGCGCGCCCGCGCCATTGAAGCCGAACGCAGCCGCATCTCGCGAGACCTGCATGACGGGATTTTACAGACGCTCCTCAGCGTGGAAATCCAGCTCGATGTCCTGCGCCGCCGCGTTCCCAGCGCGCCAGATCAGGCGATTAGCGCCCTTGCCAACCTGCAGCAAACCGTGCGCAACGAGGGTGCCGAGCTCCGCCACATGGTCACCGACCTGCGCCCGTTGCGGGTGCAAAGCGCCGACCTGGTCGACCTCATGCGCGGCTTCGCCGAGCGCTTCCGCAACGAATCGGCCCTGGCTCTCGACCTGCTCATCGATTCCGCCGAATTGCAGTCCCCGGACCGCATCTGCCGCGAGATCTTCCAGATTTACCGAGAAGCACTCAACAACATAAAAAAGCATGCTAAGGCTTCCCATGTCGTGGTAAAACTGACGCAGGACGAAAGCCGTTTAACGTTAGTGGTGGACGACAACGGCGAAGGCTTCAGTTTTGCGGGCAAGTTCACCGGGGATGAATTGGACCGCCTGCGATTGGGACCAATCTCTATCAAGGAAAGAACGCGAACCGTGGGGGGCGTGTTGACGATCGAATCTAACCCAGGCCATGGTGCGCGTTTGACCATCGAAATACCGCTCGCCTGACCATGGCTAAAACCAAACAACAAATTCGCGTGCTGCTGGCGGACGACCATGCCATTTTCCGCGACGGATTGCGTAAAATGCTGGAATCCGACGAGGAAATGACCATCGTCGGCGAAGCCCAGAACGGCACGGAGTGTATCAAGCTGCTCGCCAAGCTCAAGCCGGACATTCTGCTGCTGGACCTGCGCATGCCCGATAAAGACGGCCTCGCCGTCCTCGAAGAAGTCAATTTCGACACCCTACCTACGCGTGTCATCGTGCTCACGGCCGCCGAAGACGATCGCGACGTGGTTCGCGCCATGCGCCTCGGCGCTCGCGGCGTTGTTTTGAAACAGTCCGCCACCGACTTGCTGGTGAAAAGCATCCAGCGCGTTTTCGCCGGAGAAATCTGGCTGGACAATCGCATGACCGCCGAGGTCATGAAAGCTTTCAGCAAGTCCTCCGAATCCGGCCCCCGCCGCGAAAAGCCCCTGCTCAGCGACCGCGAAAAAGAAATCGTGCAACTGGTGGCTCAGGGTTTCCGCAACAAGGAAATCGGCGAAAAACTCTTTATCTCCGAGCAAACCGTAAAGAATCACCTGCACAACATTTTCGACAAACTAGGCGTCTCCGACCGCCTGGAACTGGCCCTCTACGCCATCCACCACCGCCTGATCGACCACACCTAGCCGCGATTCACAACCTCCAGGGCTATTGCTCGGGAAACGTGAAAATCACCTACGACAGCTTTTGAATCACCGCTGGAAGATCAATAAAAATCGACGATCTAACTCGGGATAGTGCATTCGCACTATTGTGACGAGTCGCACACACCCTTAGATTCCCTTTACAGAATTGCAAATGTTTGCGCGGCGGCCGCGGGGTGCGGCGGCGCGCAGATTAAGCCACCAAGTGAAAAACAGATTTTTTTGCTCATGCGGAGCCTTGCTCGCGTCTTGGCGCGCGTGGCAACTGTGGTCCCTTGGCGGGCTATCGCGGCGCTAGGTGCATCGGCAATCCGTGGAGAAGAAATGAACAGCACGCACACGTTCTGGAGTCTTGCGGCGGCTCTTGCCACTGCTCTCGTTCTCATTGGTGTAGCGCCGGCTGCGGCGCAGGTGCCCACCACCACGGTCAACGGCATCATCACCGATCCGCGTAGCGCGGCCATCGGCGGGGCCAAGGTCTTGGCCACGAATCGCGGCACAGGTGCGGTACGCGAAACATCGTCCAACGCCGATGGTGTCTACGCCATTCCCGATCTTCCCGCGGGAAACTACAACGTGAGTATCGCCGCCAACGGCTTCGCTACCCGGGAATTTCAGGACGTCACACTTGCGGCCGGGCGCGTCACCACCCTCGACGCGCAGTTGCAAGTCGCTTCCGCCAGTAGCACCGTGAACGTCACCGGCGCGAGCGCCACCGTGGAGCTGACCCAATCGATGATCCAGGGGGAAATTACCTCCACCACCATCGAGACCCTGCCCTTGAACGGCCGCAATTTTCTAGACCTCGCGTATCTGATCCCCGGGAACCGGCCCGCGCCAAATTTTGATCCCACCAAAACGAACACCCTGGAGGTTTCTTCGGCAGGCGGTTTCGGACGCGGCGGCAACATCACCGTAGATGGCGGCGACAATAACGACGAAGTCGTCGGTGGCACGCTGGCGAACCTTCCCCAGGACTCCGTGCAGGAATTCCAAATTGCCACGGGGCGCTTCACCGCCGAAGTTGGCCGCTCCGGCAACAGCATCATCAACGTCGTCACCAAGTCCGGCACCAACGACTACCACGGCTCGGCGTTTTTGTTCGAACGCAATCGCAACCTGCAGGCGCGTCCGGCCACACTGGATCCCTCGACTCCCACACCGCCCTTCGATCGCCAGCAATACGGCGGCTCCATCGGTGGTCCTATCGTGAAGGACAAGACGTTCTGGTTCGCCGCCGGGGAATACCGCCACCAGAATTCTGCGGTTTTGACCGGCGAACGCGTTTACGGTTCCAGCCCGGGAAATGACGAAATTCTCAACACCACCGCGCCCGCGCCGCTGCGCGAAGCGCTCTTCTCTACCCGCGTGGACCACCAACTCAACGCCAGCAACGCATTGACCGCGCGCTATACCTTCAATCGCTCGACACAGACGGCACAGGCTGAGGCCTCGCAGCCAACGCCGCTGAGCAGCGCGGCCGAACGCCAAAACTCGCTAAACCGCTTCAACTCGCTGGTGGCGGGCTGGACCTCGACGCTTTCCCCCACGCAGGTGAACAGTGTGACCTTTCACTTCGACACCTTTCTCAACAACATTCCACCCTTCCCGCAGGATGCCCCAACAACCTACCCATCGCTAGGACTGTCCACCGAGCTGGTGTTTCCCGGATTAGCCGACGGCGTGAACTTCAACACCCCGCAAGCCACGCATTTGAATCGTTATCAACTTCGCGATGGTTTTGCCTGGACCCTGGGAACGCACACCTTGCACTTGGGCGCCGAACTTCAACACTACAGCGCTTTCGGCATCATCAATCCCTTTGGCAGCGGCTCCGTCGTGCTCACCAGCAATTTCGGATTTGCCGACCTCAACGGCGACGGCCTAATCAACGACCTGGACATTCCCATCGCCGTGGCGCTGAAGAGTCAGGCGCCGGTAACGCCTGTGCCCATACCGCACATCGCCAACAATTATTTCGGCTTCTACGCGCAAGATGACTGGCGCGTCACCCGCAAACTCACACTAAACCTCGGCCTGCGCTGGGAATACGACACCAACTTGACCGGCACCGACCCCACGCACGACCCCTGCCCGAACCTCACCACCCAGCCCACCCAGCCCTGCGTCTGGCTCGCCGGCGTTATCGATATTCGCCGCCATCCGGACACCAAGGATTTCGGCCCGCGCGTGGGCTTTGCTTACGATCCCGTCGGACGCGGCCGCTCGGTCATTCGCGGCGGTTACGGCCTCTATTACGACCGCATCATTCTGGAAGTGCCTGGCTACGAACGCGTGCAAGACGATCGCGCGCTCACGGTCAACGCCTTCTTCGGCTCTTATTGCACCTTTCCCGGCGGTCCCCCAACTCCCAGCCTCGATTCGTGTTTTGCGCCCGGAGCGACCTTCGCGCCCGGCAGCCCCACACTCGCCAATCCCTTCAGCGGTCCCAATGCTCCAGGTGGCGTCGGCATCATCGTCCTCGGCTCGGACACCCACCATCCCATGTTCGAACAGTTTTCTCTCGGCCTGCAGCAGCAGTTTGGCAATAACTGGCTGCTCAGCGCCGACGGTCTCCACGTTTTCGGCGACCGCCAAATTATTGCGCAGTATCTGCGCAGCACTACCTCCACATCCCCGTATATTTCCTGCCCCGGCAGCCCGCAACTTTGCACTGTCACCGATCCTCTCAACGGCATCTCCGACAACGTTACCGTCGGCAGCTCCGCCGCAAAATCCTGGTACGACGGCCTGCTCGTCAGCCTGCAACACAAGCCCGCAAAGCTCGGCCCCGTCACCTATCTCTTCAATGTGAGCTACACGCTCTCGAAAACTCTGGACTTCTCCGACGACGATCAAGTTCCGTCCTACAACGCCGTAGAAGCGGTAAACCTCAACGAAGGCACCGCAGGCTTGCGCGGAGAAAAAGGCTACGCGGTCAGCGACGAGCGCAATCGCCTGACAGTCTACGGTCTCTTGAGCATGCCCTGGGGTTTATCTCTCTCCCCGCTCTACACCTACGGCTCCGGTGTTCCCGCGGACACTTACGTTCCCTCTCTCCCCAACCCTTCGCGCCTGCCGCTTCTCTCGCGCAACGCCCTCGGCCGCGGCATCGCCAACAGCAACCAGCTCAACCGCGTCATCGCTTCGTGGAATGCCTTGCCGGCCTGCCCGGCTCCCGCGCCTTGCAATCCTGGCCCGCTGCTCGAACCCGTGCCCGCCAACATTAATTTTGCCAGCCCCTTCAACTCGCTCGACCTGCGCCTGGTGAAGACCATTCGCCTCACCGAGCATCAGCACCTGGATTTAATGGCCGAATCCTTCAACCTATTTAATAACGTGAATGTGCGCGGCTTTACCAACACCAGCTATTCGGGCCGCAACATCGGCTTGGTTCCCAAGGGCACCGACACCAACGGCGTCGACGGCAGCTTCTTCACGCCCGAAACCATCGCCGGCGG